>NZ_JBLRVZ010000017.1:0-98126 GCF_048159505.1 Streptomyces sp. T028 | reverse complement strand
GAGAGACGGTCACCCCAACACGCCGGCCGCAGCCAGGAAACGGCAACCTACCCCCGCGGCCCCCCGGAGGACCCCCGCACCATCAACTCCCCCCGAACCGTCGCGATCCCCCCGGGCGGCGGCTCCTCCCGCCCCGTCGCGATCCGCCCGGCCCGCGCCCCCGCCTCCGCCAACGGCAACCGAACGGTCGTAAGCGAAGGCACCGCATCGATGCTGAACGGCAGATCGTCGAACCCGGCCACCGACACGTCGTCCGGAATCCGCAGCCCGGAATCCCGCAAGGCGGCGCACGCCCCCAGCGCGACGGAGTCGTTCGCGGCGACGACGGCGGTCAGGCTCGGATCCCGCCGCAGCAGCTCCAGCGTCGCCTCGTACCCCGCCCGCCGGTCGTACCGCCCGTGCACGGTCCACCGGGGATCCTCCTCGATCCCCGCGGCCTCGAGCGCCGCCCGGTGCCCTTCCAGCCGGTGCCGGGTCGTCGTCCGCTCCTCGGGCCCGGCGATGTACCCGAGCCGCCGGTGCCCGAGCCCGATGAGGTGCTCGGTCAGCTCCCGCCCGCCGCCACGGTTGTCGAAGGTGAGCGCGATCGCCGAGGTGTCCGGCGCCGGCGGCCGCCCGCACAGCACGATCCGCGTCCCCGACTCGCCCAGCCTGCGCAGCTTCGCCGCGACCGCCGCCGCGTGCGGCTCGTTCTCCATGGCCCCGCCGGTCAGCACCACGGCCGCGGCCCGCTGCCGCTGCAGCAGCGTGAGGTAGGTCAGCTCACGCTCCGGCGAACCCCCGGTGTTGCAGACCACCGCCAGCCGCTCGCCCCCGGCGCGCCCGCCGGGCCCCCCGATCTCCCCCTGAATCGCACTGGCCATGATCCCGAAGAAGGGGTCGGCGATGTCGTTGACCAGGATCCCCACCAGGTCGGAGGTGGCCGCCGCGAGCGAGCTCGCGGGCCCGTTCAGCACATAGTCCAGCTCGTCCACCGCCCGCAGCACCCGCTCACGTGTGGATGCGGCGACGGGATAGTTCCCGTTCAGCACGCGCGACACCGTCGCGGGCGAGACCTGCGCGCGGGCCGCCACGTCCGCCAGGGTCACCGTCATCTCGTCGTCCTCCGGTCACGCATCTCGTCGTACGTCCCCATACGTCCACGTACTCACACGTCCACGTAAGACAGCCCGGCCGCGGTCGCGGTTCCGGGCGTGTCGAGCAGACCCTAAGGCCACAACCCCCTGCTGTTCGCCCCCTCGAACAACTCGGGATGGACACGGTCTTGTCCGGACCACTGGTCAGAGGCTAGCTTCTTCTTGGATAGAAAGCGCTTGCTGTGACGCTGATCAGGAAGAGGCGTACGCGGCGCACACCACCGCGTACTACGCCTACGAAGGGACCGACGTGACACGCAAGACGGTGCGTATCGCCATGAACGGCGTGACGGGGCGCATGGGCTACCGCCAGCACCTCGTCCGCTCCATCCTCGCCCTGCGCGAACAGGGCGGACTCGACCTCGGCGACGGCACCGTGCTGTGGCCGGAACCGATCCTCGTCGGCCGCCGCGAGCACGCGCTCAAGGCGCTCGCCGAGCAGCACGGCCTGGAGCACTGGGCCACGGACGTCGACGAGGTCCTCGCCGACCCGACCGTCGACATCTACTTCGACGCCCAGGTCACCTCCGCCCGCGAGGAGGCGCTCAAGAAGGCGATCGCCGCGGGCAAGCACATCTACACCGAGAAGCCGACTGCCACCGGCCTCGACGGCGCGCTGGAACTGGCCCGCCTCGCGAACGCGGCCGGCATCAAGCACGGCGTCGTCCAGGACAAGCTGTTCCTCCCGGGCCTGCTCAAGCTGAAGCGCCTCATCGACGGCGGCTTCTTCGGCCGGATCCTCTCCGTCCGCGGCGAGTTCGGCTACTGGGTCTTCGAGGGCGACTGGCAGACCGCCCAGCGCCCCTCCTGGAACTACCGCTCCGAGGACGGCGGCGGCATCGTCGTCGACATGTTCCCGCACTGGGAGTACGTCCTGCACGAGCTGTTCGGCCGCGTGAAGTCCGTCCAGGCCCTCACCGCCACCCACATCCCGCAGCGCTGGGACGAGAGCGACAAGCCCTACGACGCGACGGCCGACGACGCGGCGTACGGCATCTTCGAGCTCGACGGCGGCGCCATCGCCCAGATCAACTCCTCCTGGGCCGTCCGCGTCAACCGCGACGAACTCGTCGAGTTCCAGGTCGACGGCACCGAGGGCTCCGCGGTGGCCGGCCTGCGCAACTGCCGCGTCCAGCACCGCTCGCTCACCCCCAAGCCGGTCTGGAACCCCGACATCCCGGCCACCTACTCCTTCCGCGACCAGTGGCAGGAGGTCCCGGACAACGGCGAGTTCGACAACGGCTTCAAGGCCCAGTGGGAGCTGTTCCTCAAGCACGTCTACGCCGACGCCCCCTACCACTGGGACCTCCTCGCCGGCGCCCGCGGCGTCCAGCTCGCCGAGCTGGGCCTGAAGTCCTCGGCCGAGGGCCGCCGCCTCGACGTCCCGGAGATCGCGCTGTGACCATCCAGCTGCCCGCCCCCGACGGCACGCTGCGGACGTACGAACCCCGCACCGAACCGCTCCAGCTGACCCCCGGCACCCCCTTCACGTCCCGTACGGTCTACTCGGCGGCGCACGTCGTGGCAGACCCGTTCGCGGACGCGACCCCCGATTCCCCCGCCGCGATCGACTGGGACGCCACCCTCGCCTTCCGCCGCCACCTGTGGTCGCACGGGCTCGGCGTCGCCGAGGCGATGGACACCGCCCAGCGCGGCATGGGCCTGGACTGGGCGTGCGCGGCCGAACTGATCCGCCGCAGCGCCGCCGAGGCGAAGGCGGTCGGCGGCCGCATCGCCTGCGGCGTGGGCACCGACCAGATCATCTCCGGTTCGCCGGCGGAGGTCCGGGCGGCGTACGAGGAGCAGCTCGCCCTCGTCGAGGCCTCCGGCGCCCAGACGATCCTGATGGCCTCCCGCGCCCTGGCCGCGGCCGCCTCCGGCCCCGAGGACTACCTCGAGGTCTACGGCCACCTCCTCCGCCAGGCCTCCGAGCCGGTGATCCTGCACTGGCTCGGCCCGATGTTCGACCCGGCGCTGGAGGGCTACTGGGGCACGTCCGACCTGGACGCGGCGACCGACACCTTCCTGGAGGTCATCGCCGCGCACCCCGACAAGGTCGACGGCATCAAGGTCAGCCTCCTGGACGCCCAGCGCGAGATCGACATCCGCCGCCGGCTCCCGCAGGGCGTCCGCTGCTACACCGGCGACGACTTCAACTACCCCGAGCTGATCGCGGGCGACGAGCAGGGCTTCAGCCACGCCCTGCTCGGCATCTTCGACCCGCTGGGCCCGCTGGCGGCGGAGGCGGTACGGCTCCTGGACACGGGCGACAAGGCCGGTTTCCGCGCCCTGCTGGACCCCACGGTCGACCTCTCCCGCCACCTCTTCCAGACCCCGACCCGCTTCTACAAGACGGGCGTGGTGTTCCTGGCCTGGCTGGCCGGCCACCAGACGCACTTCACGATGGTCGGCGGCCTGCAGTCGGCGCGCTCCCTCCCGCACTTCGCGCGCGCCTACGAACTCGCCGACCGCCTGGGCCTGTTCCCCGACCCGAAGCTGGCCGAGGACCGTATGAAGACCCTCCTCGCCCTGTACGGAGTGACGCAGTGAGCGATCTCGCGCGTTTCAGCATCAACCAGATGACGGTGAAGCAGCTGTCGATGCCCGAACTGGCCGCCGCATGCGGTGACTTGGGCGTGACGAACGTCGGTCTGTGGCGCGAGCCGGTCCAGACGTACGGCCTGGAGGCCACCGCCGAACTGATCCGCGACGCGGGTCTGACGGTCACCACCCTCTGCCGGGGCGGCTTCTTCACGGCGATCGACCCGGCCGAACGCACCAAGGCCCTGGACGACAACCGCCGAGCGGTCGAAGAGGCGGCGACCTTGGGCACGGAGGTCCTGGTCCTGGTCTCGGGCGGCCTCCCGCCCGGCTCCAAGGACCTCCACGGCGCCCGCGAACGCATAGCGGACGCCCTGTCGGTCCTGGGCCCCTACGCCGAACAACACGGCGTCAAGCTGGCCATCGAACCCCTCCACCCCATGTACGCCTCGGACCGCTGCGTGGTCTCCACCCTCACCCAGGCCCTGGACCTCGCGGAACGTTTCCCGGCCCACCAGGTCGGCGTGACGGTCGACACCTACCACATCTGGTGGGACGACCAGGCCCCCGCGCAGATCGCCCGGGCGGGTGCGGCCGGCCGTATCCACACCTTCCAGCTGGCCGACTGGACCACCCCCCTCCCGGAGGGCGTCCTCAACGGCCGCGGCCAGATCGGCGACGGCGCGATCGACATGCGCGAGTGGCTCGCGTACGTCGAGCAGGCCGGTTACACGGGCGCGATCGAGGTCGAGCTGTTCAACGACGGGTTGTGGGCGCGGGAGGGACGGGAGGTGCTCGCCGAGACGGCGGAGCGGTTCGTGACGCACACGGCGTAACGCCGGTCACCTGGCACGAGATCGGGTCGGCGTCAAGTGGAGAGTCGCGCTGTCAGTGTCATCCTGTACGATTCCCCGCCGCCACGTCGGCGTTGTGATCTACGCGCAGTAGATTGGGGCAATTCGGGCGGTGTGGTGTGTCATAAGTCACGATCTTCATTGTGACTTACGTCACTTTCACATGTGCACGAAATTTCTGAGCAGGTCGAACGCCGAGTTCTGGACCGGAACCGAAGATCCCGCTTGCGGCTCAACCTGTGGGCAAGTGTCGCGAACCACCTCGCGCGCAAGGCAGTATGGGGTCTGTCGCGCGGGAGGCGGTCAACCCTTGCCGTCCCGGTCGGCATCGCGCATGAAAAGGCGAGAGCCCCATCTCCGAAGCCGCCAAGCATGCAGAGATGAGGCCCTCTGGCAACACCAGTACGGGTTCACCCCGGCCTTCGGGCCGGGGTTTCCCTTTAGTGGCTCAGGAACTCCCGCACGATCTTGTAGATCGTGAAGATCGGTCCCAGCCAGCGGGCCTTGCTGTAGAGCCGGTCCGCCTTGTTGTTCTGGTGCCCCTCCGGCTGTGCAGCCATCGGGCCGCCCCCTTTCCGGGCCACGTTCGTGGACCCTGCAGGCCACCCACAACGTGCTGTGGACCTTCCGGGGAGCGGTGGTAGCCCAACACAGTACCCGGCACCACCGGCAACCACTGTGCGCGCATGTCGCCCCTGCGGACGACGCGCGACGCGGATGCATGGCACGGCGTGACCGACCGGACGGTCGGCATGCCACGGATGTGGCGATCAAGACAACTGCCTGCGCTTTCACAGGGGTCGGCCAGGGTACGGCGTGTCAGTTCCCGTGGCGTAAGTCGCGTAAATCACACTCCTGGGGTGACGTCAAGTGCGCCTATGTCGGTAGACACAGGTCACGGATGACATCACTTCTTCCTGCTCTCGGCCGCATGCCGGGCGACAGCGGCATCTTGTCGGTCATCTCCGTTCAGGAGGCGACCCGTTCGGCAGCTGCGGGCGAGTACCGGACCAGCGTCCTCTTCACAGCTGTGGCCGACGATCACAAAGCCGCGCGCGAGGTGCCACACAAGGCCGGGCAGGGCTTCGTCATCGACCGACATCGGGGTTCCCTGTCCCAGGATCTCGATGCTGACAGCAGAGGTGTCCCCGCCGCAGAGGACGAGGCGGCGGGCGTAGAGCATGCCGCCGATGCCCATCCCGCGGAATCCCGGAAGGACTTCGGACGAGCACAAGTACACGCTCATGGAGTGGGCCGGCGTCCCGTCCAGGTCCACATAGTCGTGCCGGCGCCTCCTGTGCCAGGAGGTGCAGCCGATCACCTGATCCCGGTACAGGGCGCAGAGGTACGTCTGACCGCCGGCCGGACGGCGGGATTCCTGGATGGGGCCGAGGCTGTCGAGGGTGGCCCGATCCACGAACGAGCGGAACGCGGTCGACCGCGGGTCGTCGAGCCGCTCGATGCGGACCTCGGCCTTGTCGATCACCGTTCCCCCAGCTCCAGCCCCGGGCCCGCTGCCGTGCCCTACCAACCGGCCCGGAAACGCGTCGTCCTGAACTCCTCCAACATGGCCCTCCCTGGCAACAACTGAGGCACGTTCATGCCCCAGTTCGGGTTGCCTTCCAGGACGAAGGGGCCGCGATCCGACAACCCCACGTCCCAGCCGACCGATCCGACGCAGGGGAACAGGTCGTGCGCCTCGGTGCACATGCGCCGCATGGCCTTCGCCCGGGACAGCGGAAGGACGTAGGCGCACGGGCCCCGGTTTGCGCCCTGCGAGTCCAGCCCGTCCCCGCAGGAACCGTCTTCGTGGACCACGTGCGCGGTACCGCCCTGTCTGCGGTTGGCTGCCACCGCTCCGGGCCCGCCGCGAAACAGAACCATTCCCGCCACTTCCGCACGTCCCCGGAGCCTGGAGGTGACCACCCTCATCGTCGGCAGGGCGGTGTCACCCGACGCCGCGAACCAGTCCTCCGGCCCGAGCAGTTCCTCGGCCACCAGCCGACCGGAGCGGACGAGGTCCTCCAGCGCGGGTTCTCCCGACCTCGGCCCATGGCCCGACCGGGCGACCCACACGGACTCGCCCTGCAGGCCGTAGCGGTCCTTCAGCATCCAGTACGTTCCGTGCGGGACGGCCTGCTGGGAGAGCACCAGGCAGCCCGGGGTGACGTCCTCTCCTCCCACCCACACCTTCGTCGCCGCGCCGAGCGGCGTCTGAAGAGGAACCTCGATCCCCGCGGCTTTGAGAAGGCGGTTGCACTCCGCCTTGTCGTTGACGAGCGCGGCCGCCACAGCGCAGTTGTTCCAGTCGCGGTACTCGGTACGGCGTGCTCTCGGCACCACCGCGCCCAACATGACGAGTTCCCGCCGGCCGCATGTGCGCAGCGCTGCGATGTCCCGGCTGTCGCAGCTCGTGCGCAGTGCCACGAGCATGGCGTCGCGGAGCAGGTGGTCCTCGCGTATGGCCCGCCGGTCGCGCCACACGTCCACCGCGCCCTTCACGCCGTACAGGACGGAGCGCAGCGCCCGGCCCGTGGTTCCGGTGCCGGTCGTCGCGGTCATGACGGCCCCCAAGGTCATACGCGGCGCGGTCACCGGCGTCAACTGCCCTCGATGTGCCCCGCACACGAAGCGGGCGGCAAGCACCGACGGCAACGCACGAGTCGGCGACACGGGTGCGCTAGTCATGGGTCATCTCACGTGATCGTTCCAGCTCCACGTCGGACCAACTGCGCAGGACCCGGTTCCTGACCGTCCGTGCCCTCGCCGCCTCGAACTCCGCCACCGCGCGGGCGACCGGGCTCGGACCCGGCGGGGCTTTCCCGGTGTCCAGGAACTCGCGGAGCTCGCTCAGGCTGGTGCTGTCCAGGCCGGACCGGACGAACGCCTCGTAGTTCGGACGGAGGAAGCGCGCCGGGTTGCCCACCACGAGCTGCCCCGTGCCCACCGTGCGGGTCACCACTGCGGCCATGCCGGCGAAGGACCAGTGGCCCATCACCGTTCGGGGGTGTAGCAAGGCGCCGATGCCCAGACCGCTCCAGTCGAGCATGACGCTGTGGCCGCCCACGACGCAGTTGACCGACAGGGTGACATGGGAGCCGATGCACGAGTCGTGGGCGAGCAGGCTGTTGGCGCCTATGGAACTGTCGTCGCCGAGGGTCGTGGCCCGGCCGACCGGCGCGTGCATGACGGAGTGTTCACCGAAGTAGTTGCCGGAGCCGATACCGACGACGCCGGTTCTCCGCAGGCCGGCGCCTTGCCGATGTGTCTGGCGGCATTGTCCGCCGATGACCGAGTACGCGCCGAAGAAGTTGTCGTCCCCTATGACCGCCGGGCCGGAGATCACCACGCCGTGCTCGAAGGTGTTCCGCCTGCCCATCGCGACGTCGCCGATTATCGTCGGCTCCTCGGCCATAGCGGCTGCCTCTCACCAATCGGAAACGTCCAGGGCTTTGCGCACCTCGCTGGTGCACGTTCTGATCAGGTCGATCGTCTCGTTCCGCAACGCGGGTTTCAGCCGGGGCTCGGAGCGCCGCCACTCGGTGACGATCTCGCCGAAGCCGTCCCTGCGGGCGTGGTCGGGCAGACACTCGTAGGACCAGAGCGAAACGTCCCAGCCGGTCGCGCGCAGCGCCAGGTACTCCTCGGCGATCTTCCGCCAGCGCTCCGCGTAGAAGACGGCGTACCAGGAGTCGGGGCCGCCGTACCCGTCGGCGATGTCTCCGTGCCGGTCGGGCTCGCACATAGAGCGGTAGGCCGCCGCGGGTTCACGCAGGAGGAAGACGATGCGTCGCCGGGGGGTGTGCCGCAGAAGCTGCTGCTCCGCCCAGGTGCTCAGGACGGCGGTCGTGGCCGGGGTGGCGGCGAGTCGGTCGAGGTAGTGCCGGATGCCCGCGATGCCGGTGGCGTCCATCGTGAAGCCCTCGGCCCGCCGGGTGAACTCGTCGCGCTGTGCCGCACGGCCCTGTTTCACCCAGTAACGGTGGTGAATGATGTCAGGCTTGTTGTGGACGGTCAGGCCGCCTCGCGCCAGGGCATGTCTGAGGTAGGTCGAGCCGGAGCCCCCCATGCTGCAGAAGACCACTGATTCAGACGAGTGCAAGGCGATCACCGTCCGCGAGGATGCGTACCTCGGCCCCGCATCCCCGGAAGGCATCGAGTACCTCCTCCTCCTCGGACGGCGGGAATCCGATGTGTGTCAGCAGCACCACCTCCAACGACGCCAGCTTGCGCACCAGCTCGGCGATGTCCGTGGCACCTGCGTGCCCGGCGTTTCCGGACAGGCCGCCGCCACAGTCGACGACGAGGGCCCGCACCGAATCGTCCAGCGCACTCACCAGACGGTCGTCACAGACGGCGTCCCCGGAGAACACGGTGTCGAGCACTCGGTAACCGAGAGCCTCGGTGTCCCCGTGCGTGACGGGAAACGCGCTGACGCGCAGTCCCGCGACGCTTTCGAGGTCGTCGGCGCGGTCCGCGTCGGCCGGCCGCCAGTCGATGCGGGGGGCATTGCGGCGCTCCTCCAGACCGAAGGGCGCGAGCAGCGACCTCGCGATGCGGATCGTCTCCGGAGTGCCGTGGACGGAGAGCGGCTCCTCGCGGAACAGTCCCAGCATCCACAGAGAGTGGATCAGGCTGGGGAGGCCGTAGACGTGGTCGACATGGCCGTGTGTGAGGTAGAGATGACGGAGGACCCCGGGGTCGAGACCGCGGCGCAGGATTTCGTGTGCGGGGCTGCCGCTGCAGTCGATGGCCAGGAGCGAGCCTCCGGTTTCGATCAGGTACGACGCGTTGGCCCGCGCCGCGTTCGGCTTGGCCGATCCGCTCCCCAGTACGTGAACCGTGCCCATGGCGTGCTGTCGTTCTTCGTTCACTTCCGTCCCTTCACCTTTCCTCTTCGAGTTCCTGCCAGTTGCGGACACTGGAGTTGCGCTCGGCGAACAGCCGCTCGACGTCCAGTGACCGGCGGCCTGCCTCCACCGCTTCGCGCAGCGCCTTGACCCGTTTGCGGATGCTTCTTCGTTCGAGACCGCCCCGGAAAATCGGGGTCATGGTGTGCAGAAGCACCGGATCGCTGACCGCGGTGGCGTATGCGTAGGCCACGCGCGGTTCGACGCCGCCCGTCAGCGCCGGCAGGCTGGCCCTTCTGCCGCTCCTCCTGCTCAACAACGGCATGATGGCTTCGTAGAGGGTCACGCTGTGCAGCGCGGGCACGCTCAGCAGCCCTATGTTGACCACGTCGCCGCCCATGGCATGGATCATCGAGGCATAGGCGGACTGGCTCCAGGAAGTGCGGCCCGAGGGGTATGAGGTGAGGGTGTAGGCGAAGATCGGCACGTTCCAGGCCCGTAGGTATTCGAAGACCGAGAACCCCATGGCCACCGGGCACAGACGGATGCCGATCGTGACGTTGGGGACCTGTGGCTGCAGTGTCGTGGCGATCTTCTCGACGAGCCGGACCGCGTAGTCGAGTCTGCTCGTCGCGTTGAAGAAGAGGGTGACCGGGCGGTCCGCCGTCGTCTCCTCGGCCACGGCGGCGGCCCGTGTGGTCAGTTCATGGTCGTTCACGTTCAGACTGAGGTCGGTGATGACCTGCACACCAGCTCGTACCAGAGTGCGGCTCACGTCGTCCCAGGCCTGACGGGCGGCCGTCTTCGGTACGGGCACCGAGAGCCATGGCGCGGGACTGGCGGAGCCGTCCAGGAGACTGGTCCCTCGGGCCGGGCCGGGGAAGAACGTGTCGTCGCCGAGGAAACCGAACGCGCTCAGCGTCATGCTCTTGATGGCGGGATCGCGGAAGCTCGTTCCGCCGAGCAGGGCGACCAGCCCCGCCGAGCCGCGCTCGGCCATGCCGAAGGATTCGAGTTCCAGGTCGATACTGAGCGACAGCCTCAGGTCGTCCTGTGTGCGGTTTGTGCGGTAGGTCATGTCGATCCCGACCTGGCTGTCGGTGCGGTGTGCCAACAGTCCGGCCCGGACGGTGGCCACGATCCGGTCCACGTGCGAGGACGGGGCGAGGACGAGGTCGTACTCGAGTCGCAAGGTCATGCCGACTCGATGGGGCCGACGAGTGCCCAGAGCACGGTGGTGGTCGTGGTGACGTTGATCGCCACCGCCCATGAGCCCAGATCGGTGTAGTGGGCCGCGGCGGTCGCGACGACGAACGCGGCAAGCGCGAACGCCGCTGCGAATTGGAACCGTACCGAGCGACGCCACATGCGCGCGTTTCCTCCAGGCGTTTCGGATCTCACCGATGTGCGTAACGTGGCCAGAGCCACGAAGACCGTGGTGGCAGTGCCGTCGAACTGGGAGAGCAGCCCCATGACGGTGGAGTCGCGACTGATGGACAGGCGCTCCGTCGCCTCGTGCACGCCGAGGGTCGCCAGGATCATCAGCAGAACGGGCGCCCACAGCACGCGCGCATAGAACTTGATACGCACCTCCGGTCGTGCTAGTAGGACCGGACGAACGGGCCGCTCGTGTCGAGTGCGTCACGGACCCTGAGCGCTCGCAGCGGTGGCATCACCGCACAGGCCTCCTGCGGGGTCATCCACACGACATCCGAAGCCTCGTCCGAAACGCTCGGCTCGCCCTTCCGCACGTCACAGAGGAAGGCGAGGGATATCGTCCGACGAGGGATGTTCTTGTAGACGCCGGTCAGTCTTACGGGCCGCACGGTTACGCCGGTTTCCTCGAGGACCTCGCGGACAAGAGCCGACTCCAGTCCTTCGCCGATCTCCAGCAGTCCCCCCGGCGGTACCCAGGTGCCGTCGTCCACACGCTTGATGGCAAGGAGGCGGCCGTCGCCATTCAGGACGATGCCGGTGACGCTGACAGCATGAAGCGGTACCGCGAGGTCGGAATCCACAGACGCTCCCCAACAGTCTTTCGCATTCTAGCGAGTTATGACTTGCGTCACGCAAGACGCAAGACGCAAGACGCAAGACGCAAGTGCTGCGGGAGGGACGCCCGTTGCTCTGGAAGTCTTTGGAAGCCCGTGTAACCCTGTTCTGGGACCGCGCTCACCGGTGCCGGGCTGGACGAGCTGCGGCCGCGAGGGCTGTTACCGCGCTTCGGCTCCAGGCGTACTGGGCCTGGTCGCGTGTCGTCGGGTCGTCGCAGGCGGGGTATCCGAAGGCCCCTGTCGTGTTCTGCTGTGCGATGAGGAAGGAGACGGCGTCCAGGGTGATGCGGTGCCGGCCCCATCCTTCCTGGGCGAGGGCGCGGATGGTGGCCGCGAGCCGGCCGAGGTGGTAGGTCTTTCTGGCTTCGCACAGGGAGACAGCGGCCTGGAGAGGGTAGCCGGGTCGTTCGTGCGGCGCGGTCTGGCGGGGGATGGCGGCGGCAGCAGACGGGCTGAGGAAGCCGAGTCCGATCAGCCGGTGCACATTGTCCGAGACGTCGGCGGGGATGCTGTCGAGTGAGCCGACCACGTCGGCTGTGGCTTTGAGGAAGTGTTCCAGGGAGGGGCAGCCGGTTCCCGCCGCGCGGAGGGCCAGGGCGAACTCTCCCGCGACTTCCATGCCCTGTTCCTGCCAGAAGGCAGGGGCCGAGTCGGCGAGGCTCGCCGCATAGTGTTCGAGTGCGGGCCGGACGACGTGGTGTTCGCCGATCGCGGCGGCCCCGACAGCGGCGGCCGTGACCCCGGCGAGCCCCACGTGTGGGTCTTTCCTCATGCTCTCGTCGCACAGCCACTGAACTGCGTGCCTGAGGGGCGCTGTCAGGGGGACGTCCGTGGCCGGCAGGTCCGGGCGTGGCCTGGCGAGGCGTCGGGGGCTTCGCTCGAGGAGACCGGCCAGGGCGGCGACGATGGTGGTGTGGTACCCCTCCGCCCAGTGGCGGAAGTCGGCGTTGTCACTGTCCAGTCCGGGGTGGAGGATCCCTTCGGGCCCGTTCACGCGCCCGTTGTCCTCCTGGACTGATTCCAGGAACTCCCAGGCGCGGTGTGCTGCTTCGGAGTCGGTGACGCCGAGGCAGTACAGGCAGCACAACAGCTCCCCGACCAGGTCGGCGTTCGTGCGTGCCTCGGCCAGGACGAGGAGCGCTTCGAGGAGTTCGACGGCCTCGCCGGGGCTGTAGCCGCGGGGCCATACAGGCTCACGCCGGCCGAAGTCCGTGACGTAGAACAGCGTGTGAGTGATGGCGTAGACGTCACGGTCGGCCAGTTTGAGGACATTCGGACGCCTGCACAGAATGCTGAACGGCAGAACCGTGTCCATGGCGGACAGATCGTGTTCGATGCCGCACAGGTACAGGGTGTGGAGCAGATCCAGTTGCCGATAGGGAACCCGCTCGAACGCCGCCGCGTATCCGCCGCCCGAGGCTTGCTGGACAACGCGCCGGAATTCCGGGTCCTCACGGCCGCAGAGCCGCAGTGCGGCGTATGTCCCCGCATACAGCAGGAGAGCTGTTTCGTCCCGCGCGACCATTTCCCGGTAGGAGGGCTGCCGGGCGACGTCCTCGACCTGTTCAAGGATTTCCGCATAGTCACCGGAAAGAGGCGCGTCGTCGAGGCGGGCACGCAACCCCACCAGAAAAGCCGTCTCGATCAGGGCTTTGCGGGTGAACAGTACGGTGTCCGGCTGGGCGTTGCGCGGGTCCAGCAGGGCCCGGCGCGCAGCGAGCCAGGCAACGGCCCGGTCCTCCACCGCGCGCCTTCGAGATGACCGGACGCCGGGTTCCTCTGTTTCCACCGTGATCCTCCCGGCAGTCACCTTGTTTCAGCGAGTCAGCAGGTCAGATGCCCGCAGGTCAGATGTCCGCGGGCGCCGCGACGTCGGCCACTTCGCTGGCGACGACCAGCACGTAGCGTTCCCAGGCCAGTACGTAGCCTGCGACATCGTCCAGCTGGCTGACCTGACCGACCACGCGCTCCAGGGGAAGGCTGAGATCGACCAGACCACTGGATCTGAGGAAATCCAGTGCTTTGCGCGCGTCAATCGGCGGTGGACAGGACATGGCGTTCCTCCTGTTCGGAGACCAGCATTTCCCCTCTACTGTCGTGCCATTCTCCATGGCAATGGAATATGCATGCCGTAACTCATACAGTCACACTTGAAGCCCAAGGGTCGAGTTGGGTGCCCGCTCAAGGCCTAGTTCTGCGGTGCCAGGGTGCGCACGACGTCGAACTCGTTGCCCTCGGGGTCGGCCATGACCACCCAGTTACGGTCTGGGCCCTGGCCCACGTCTGTCCTGGTGGCGCCGAAACCGAGCAGTCTGGTCACCTCGTCCTCGGTGCTGCCGTCGATCGGGCTGACGTCGAGGTGAAGCCGGTTCTTGACGGTCTTGCCCTCGGGCACACGGATGAACACCAGGGTGGGCGGCATCTGGCGGGCCCGGACATCCTCGACGGTCGGCACCCAGGAGCCGATCTCGACCTTGCCCTCGCTCCGGTCGATCACCTTGAAGTCCAGGACCTCGCACCAGAAGGCCGCGAGCCTCTCCGGATCGTGGCAGTCAACGGTCAACTCGGTGAACCTGCTTGTCATGACTCCCCCAGATAGTGCGGACAGGGCTCAGAGTATGCGACCTGTCCGAGCATGCGGCGGGGAACGATACGACTTGCCGAGCGGCCCGCCCGAAGTCAGGGTGCGCCAGTCCGCCTTCGCGTATCGTCCGGGTTCATGGGTGACCTGGCAGGGCGCTGGCGGGAGTTGAACAAGGCCTATTGGGACGAGCGGGTGCCTATTCATCTGGGCACTGCCTTCTACGGCATGGAGGGGTTCCGCGCCTGGCCCGATTCGCTGAAAGGCTTTGAGACAGCCGAGGTGGGGGATGTCAGGGGCCGGAGCCTGATCCACCTGCAGTGCCACTTCGGCCGGGACACGCTGTCCTGGGCGGTACGAGGAGCACAGGTCACCGGGCTGGATTTCTCTCCGCCCGCAGTCGAAGCGGCTTCACGACTCGCGGCCGAACTCGGCATCGACGCACGCTTCCTGACCGCGGACGTCTATGACGCGGTCTCGGCGGTCGAGGGGGAGACGTTCGACATCGTCTATGCCAGCTTCGGGGCGCTGAACTGGCTTCCCGACATCAGCCGCTGGGCGTCGGTGGTCGCTGAACTGCTCGCTCCCGCAGGGTGCCTGTACCTTGCGGAGTTCCATCCCTTCAGCTTCGTCCTCGACGACGAGACCGGAAGCACGGTCACGCACGACTACTTCGATGAGGGTCCGGAAGCCTCGGGAGGCCCCGGCACCTACGCGGACGAGTCGGCGACGACCGAGCACAACGAGACCGTCGAGTGGCGCCACAGTCTCTCGACCGTTGTCTCGGCGATCGCCGGAGCCGGCCTACGAATCGAGTTCCTCCACGAGCACGACCACACCTTCTACCTCCAACGCCAGTCGCTGGAGCGCCACGACGGCGATATCTACCGACATCCTGAAGGCGCTCCGCGGATCCCCCTCACCTATTCGATCCGCGCCGCAAAAGCTTGAGCCACTCGAGGTGGCCTCATCCTGAAATCTCGGCAAGCGGACAAAGGAGTAAGCATGATCGCAAGGGTGGCCGTTTGGGAACCGATGCCGACAGACGACCGTGACTGGGTGCTGGAGGCCGCCGCCGGCGTGCCGGGTGTCCACGGCACGTATCACCTCATTGATCCTGCGACGGGCAATGGGCTGTCGATCGCCTTCTTTGAGGACGAAACCGCAGCTCAAGCGGCACGGCAGGCGATCGAGAAACGTGCCGGGGAGATCGGCTGGAACAACACCCCGCACCCGGCACCCGCCTCCCAGACGATCTACGACGTCATCCGGCACGCGTAGCCCGGCGCTTGTCGGCGGTAAGTCCCGAGGGCCCCGGCGCCGGGACACTTCCAGCGCCGGGGGCCCCTCTGTCTCACTGCTCTCTGTCCGCCGCCATGATTCCGACGCATTCCTCGAGTGCCGTGTGCAACGCCGGTACGAAGGCGGCGAGTTCGGTGTCCGAGGACCTGCCTCCCTCCAGTACGGCACCGACGACCGTCACGAGGACGGCGGCGGCCTTCAGAGCGTGCGCGTCGGCCAGTTCCTCGAGGAAACCGCCGGGCCGCGCGACCACGAACGCCTCCTTGCCGGTCGCGGGGTCGACGCCGACGCTACGGAATCTCCTCCCGCTCATGCGGCGGCCTCCGACGGGAGGTGCGTCCGACGCGCGGGTGCGGGCGGAGAGACGGTCAGAAACGGTGGCGCGTCGAGGGCGCGGTGCGCTCCGCGAGGCGGCAGGAAGAGGCTCAGGATCGCGGCCAGTAACCTGCGCACAGGTCGACTCCTTCTAGTCGGCTCAGCCCCGGCCGCCGCAGTACGTGTACGAACAGCTCGCCGCGATCATCGAACGGAAGATTCGTTCCGGCGCGTATCCGCCGGGCACTCGGCTGCCTGGCGAACTGACCATGACGCATGAGTACAAGGTCGGTCCGGGGACGGTCCGCCGCGCCCTGGACATTCTTCGGGACCGGGGGTTGGTGGTGACCGTACGAGCAAGGGGGTCGTTCGTGGCCGACCCCCTGCCGCCCGCCCCCGAGGCCGCCGCGCCTCCCGCCTAGGAGGCGTCAGGGAAGGCGAAGGGCCCGGTCCGCCGACCGGGCCCCTCGACATCGACGTACTAGCCCAGCTTCCAGTGCTGGTACGGGCCGCCGTTGCAGCCGAGCATGTAGGCGCTGCCGGTGCCGTCGGCGTCCAGGCAGTTGGCGAGCGGCATGTCCCTGAGCTCGACGTCGTTCCAGCCCGAGCCCTTCGCCTGCCACAGCTGGGAGGCGTCGCCACCGTTGCAGGGGAGCGTGACAAGACCCAGCTGCTGGCTCAGGCATGTGTTGGTCGCCGTGTGACGGACCATCACGACGTCATAGCTGGCGTGGTAGACGATCTCCACCTGCCACTGCTGCCATTGGTTCCCCGACTGGCAGGGGTTCGTGTAGACGTCCCCCCTGCCGCCCTCGTCGGCGGGGCCGCCGTCGAGGCAGCGTCCGGTCGCCAGGCTGCTCAGGTGGGCCGGCCCGAGGGTGGGCACCGCCGCCGACGCGGCGCTCGTGCCGAAGAACGAGAACATCAGGCTCAGGCCGGCGGCGAAGGCCGCCGCCCAGCCCCGGAACGCGAAACGCCCCAGACCGCGGGGGCGGGCCGACGCCCACGCCCACACCTTGTCCGAAGTGCCTGCGTCTAACGCCACTTTATTCAGCATGCTGTGATTTCTCCGCTTTGCCGTCTCTACGAGTTCTGTGGCGGGCCTGTGTCGCGAACCGCCACGGCCGGAGTCAACCACTCGCGGATTGCCTTGCTGTTGTCCCCGCTCGGCCAGGACAGAGGGCTTCGGCCATGCCCCCTGTCCTGGTCACGGCACACCGTCAGACCGTGGCTAGAACCGGGCCATCAGCCAGGTGCACAGTTCCTCGGTCGGGAGGGTGTGCGGGGTCGTCGTGGGCGAGCAGTGGAACTCGTCCACGCCGCTCTGGGAGGGGTCCAGGCCGTCGACCCTCGCGTACAGGTCCTCCTGTCGCGCGAAGTCCAGGATGTCGACCGCGCTGACCGACGGGACGAAGCACACGTGCGGGTGCCGCAGGTCTGCCTCGCCGCCCGCCTCGATCATCGCGTTGGCGAGGATCTCGTACGTCGCGAGCGTGCCGCCCGGTGCGCCGTCCAGCTCGGGGAAGCCGCTGGTCGTGATGGTCCGCTCGGTCGCCGGGAACTTCCGGTTCAGGTAGGCGACCGTCACGTCGTCGCCCTGCGCCTGGGCGTAGAAGGTGGTGCCGGGGTAGCGGACGTCGAGCCGCAGCGTCACCTCGCCGGGCTCGACGTCGGGCAGCCCGATGCCGTCGCCGCGGCCGTTGGCGACGGCCAGCTTGCGCGGGATCCGCGGCCACTGGCCGACCCGGTCCAGCTCGTTGAGCAGCGCCGTGCGCTCGGGGGCCACCCCGATCTTCTGGGTGGTCTTGTCGTAGTGCTGCCACAGCATCTGGCGCGCGGCCGGGCTGTTCATCTGCTGCGTGAAGGGATGGGGTTTGAGGTCCAGGCCGTACGGGAGCAGGTACGCGAACGCCTGGACGCCGACGGGGATGGAGGCACCGCGGTGCGGGGTGTCGAACGAGAAGTACACGCCGGTCTGGTGCTCGTCCTCGTGGAAGTCGGTCTCCATCCGGGCGAGGGTGTAGCGCGCGATGAGGCCGCCCATGCTGAAGCCGCCGACGATCAGCCGCTCGTTGCCGCTGCGACGGGCGATGGCCTCACGGATGGTCCCCTCGACCGCCTTCGAGTTGGTCATGATGGAGTCGGTGCGGTTGTCGAAGCCGAGCAGGACGACGTCCTTGCCGCGTCGGCGGAGTTCGCTGATGAGGGGGTAGTCCTCGCCCTCCAGGAACTCGTAGAGCTCCTTGAGCTTGCTCTTGCCGTGGTTGAAGCCGTCGGCGATGATCACCGGCCGGGTGAGGGTGCTCTTGTCGTTGCCGTCCTCGTCCTTGCCGTGGAAGACCCAGGTGAATCCCTTGTCGACGGTCCACTCCTCGTCGATGTCCGGTATCTCTACCGGGTGGGAGGGGGAGTCGAGCGGGTCGCCGATGGTGAACGGCGTGACGGGGGCCTCGGTCGTTTCGGACACGGTCGTACTCCTCGTGGGTGGGGGAGGGGGGGACGACAACATCATGTGTCACATTTCGGGCAAATCGCCTGTCGGAAATTTCTTGAGGCGTTTCTGGAAGCCGTGCAACCCTTGCCGGCCCTCGCATGTCGTACATGGCGTCGGGACTTCTGGAGGGGGATCTGGGGGGATCGCGGGGGTTTCGACAGTTGGAGGGGGTAAGCCGAGGGGCCTGGTCGACGGACCGGGCCCCTCGAAGCATGTCGCGGCGCTTCCACCGCGTTCCGTGGCGTTTCCGCAGCTCAGCGGTTCACCGGTTCAGAAGAACACCCCGCACCGCAGCAGCACGTTCGCGTACGGCCGTGCCTCGCCCGTGCGGACCACCAGCCGCGCGCCCGCCGACAGCTTCTTCAGTTCCTCGTGCGAGACGTACGCCAGTCGGGTGAAGTGCCCCGCCAGCAGCCCCGCCGCCGCCGGATTCGCCTCCCGTACCTCGGAGGCCGCCGTCGCGCCTTCGACGACCAGTTCCTCCAGCAGGCCCTCCACGACCTCCGCGAAGGACGGCACCCCGGCCCGGAAGGCGAGGTCGACCACGCGCGGCCCGGCCGGGATCGGCATACCGGCGTCGCACACCAGCACCCCGTCCCCGTGCCCCAACTCGGCCAGCGCCCCGGCGAGATGACGGTTGAGGATCCCGGCCTTCTTCACAGCGCGTCGACCTCCTCCGCCGTCGGGAACGACTCCTGCGCACCCCGCCGGGTCACCGCCACCGCCCCCACCCGTGCCGCGTACGCCGCCGCCTCCGCGAGGGACGCGCCCGCGCCCAGCTTCCACGCCAGCGCCGCCGTGAAGGAGTCACCCGCGCCCGTCGTGTCCACGGCGTTCACCTTCACCGACGGCACCCGTTCCACACCGCCCTCCGCCGACGCCACCAGCGCGCCCTCCGCGCCCAGCGTCACCACCACCGACCGGGGCCCCTTCGCGAGCAGCAGCCGCGCCCAGTCCTCGGGCCCGGACGTCTCGTCGTACGCCTCGCCCAGCAGCACCTTGGCCTCGTGCTCGTTGACGATCAGCGGGTCGCAGGCCGCGAGCAGTACGGCGGGCAGCGGGCGTGGCGGGGAGGGGTTCAGCACGAAGCGGCTGCCCGGTGCCAGGCTCGCCGCCAGCGCCACGACCGTCTCCAGCGGGATCTCCAGCTGCGCCGACACCACCCGGGAGGTGCGGACGAGGTCGGCTGCGGCGCCTGCGTCCGCCGGTGTCAGCCGGCCGTTCGCGCCCGGCGACACCACGATGCTGTTGTCGCCCGACGGGTCCACGGTGATGAGCGCGACCCCCGTCGGCGCCCCGCCCACCAGCACGCCCGCCGTGTCGACCCCGGCCGCCCGCTGCGAGTCGAGCAGCAGCCGGCCGTACGCGTCGTCGCCGACCCGGGCCAGCAGGGCCGTACGGGCCCCGAGACGTGCGGCCGCGACGGCCTGGTTGGCGCCCTTGCCGCCGGGGTGGACGGCCAGGTCGCCGCCGAGCACCGTCTCCCCGGCGCCGGGACGCCGCTCGACGTCGATCACCAGGTCGGCGTTGGCCGACCCTACGACCAGCAGGTCGTAGTCGTACATGAAACAACTCCCCTGATACGTGGCTCAGGGCGGGCGGCCCCCGCGAGGGTGACCGCCCGCCCACTCACCTGGTCAGCCGCTGAACCCGGCCACGTTCTCCTTCGTGACCACCTTCACCGGCACCTTCACCGTCTCCTCCACCTTCTTGCCCTGCACCGCCCGCAGCGCGTTGTCCACGGCGATCCTGCCCAGCTGCGACGGCTGCTGCGCGACGGACGCGTACAGCGTCCCCCCTTCAACGGCCTTGAGCCCGTCCGGGGTTCCGTCGAAGCCCACGACCTGGACCGACGTGCCGGCCTTGGAACCCAGCGCCTTGATCGCGCCGAGCGCCATCTCGTCGTTGGCGGCGATGACACCCTGGACGTCCGGGTGCGCCTGGAGCAGGTTCGACATGACGTCGAGGCCCTTGGTGCGGTCGAAGTCGGCGGGCTGCTGGGCCACGACCTGGATCCCGGGGTAGGCCTTGAGGCCCTTCGCGAAGCCCTCCGCGCGCTCCCGCGCCGCCGAGGTGCCCGCCTGGCCCTGGAGGATCACGATCTTGCCGCTGCCGCCCAGCTTCTCGGCGACGGTCTTGGCGGCGAGCTCACCGCCGGCCACGTTGTCGGAGGCGACGAGCGCGTCCACGGTGGCCTTGTTGACGCCGCGGTCGACGGCGATGACCGGGATCTTCGCCTTGTCGGCGGCGTTCACCGAGTTGCTCGCCGCGTCCGAGTCCACCGGGTTGACGATGATCGAGTCATAGCCGGAACTGGTGAAGTTCTGCAGCTGGTTGGCCTGCTGCGAGGCGTCGTTCTGCGCGTCGGTGACGGTGAGGTCCACACCGAGCCGTCGGGCCTCCGCCTTCGCGCCCGACTGGATCTGCACGAAGAACGGGTTGTTGAGGGTGGACAGCGCCAGACCGACCTTCGGCTTCGCGGCCGCGGAGGACGAGCCGTCGTGCAGGAAGGAGGTCGCGCCGACGATCGCCACGGTGACGACCGCCGCGAGACCGTACGTCGCCGCCTGCCGGGCCTTGTTCCCGCCGTTTCCGCCGTTCCCGCCGAACCCGGCACCGGCCGCCATCGGGGTCGCCCCGGCCTTGCGGCGGACCGTGTCCAGCAGCACCGCGAGCGCGATGACGACACCGATGACGACCTGCTGCCAGAACGCGGAGACGTTCAGCAGGTTGAGGCCGTTGCGCAGCACCGCCAGGATCAGCGCGCCGATCAGCGTGCCGGACGCCTTGCCCGTACCGCCGGCCAGCGAGGCGCCGCCGATGACGACTGCGGCGATCGCGTCCAGCTCGTAGCCGTCGGCGGCCTGCGGCTGCGCGGAGGACAGCCGGGAGGCGAGCACGATGCCCGCGACGGCCGCGAACACACCGGACAGCGCGTAGATCGCGAGCTTCTGCCGCGGCACCCGCAGCCCGGAGAGGCGGGCCGCCTCCTCGTTGCCGCCGATCGCGTACATCGAACGCCCGATGTACGTCCGGCCCAGCACGAACGCCGCGATCAGCCCCATGACGACCATGACCAGCACGGGCACCGGCAGCCAGCCGCTGAGCGTGTCACCGAGGTGCGAGACGGAGTCGGGGAAGGCGATCGGGGAGCCCTCGGAGATCACCAGCGACAGACCGCGCGCCACCGACAGCATCGCGAGCGTGGCGATGAACGGCGGCAGCTTGCCGTACGCGATGAGGAAACCGTTCACCAGACCGGCCGCGATGCCCGTCACCACGGCGAGGACGACCGCTGTCGCCACCGGTACGCCGTGCTGGGTCGCGCTCCACGCCAGCACGGTGGCCGACAGCGCGGCGACCGAACCGACCGACAGGTCGATGCCCGCCGAGACGATCACGAAGGTCACGCCGAAGGCGAGGATGGCGGTCACGGCCGCCTGGACACCCACGTTGAGCAGGTTGTCGGTGGTCAGGAAGTCGCCCGACAGCGCCGACATGGCGATGACGAGGGCGGTCAGCGCGGTGAGCGCGCCGTTGTCGAGGAGCAGTCGGCGGACCGCCGCGGCGCCGCCGCCGGCGCCCGTCGTGCTCTTGAGCGTGTCAGCGGCCACGGCCGGCCTCCGTTTCACTGGAAGAAGACGTCGAGGGAGTAGAGGGAGTAGAGGAAGTAGAGGAAGCAGAGGGGTTGCTTACCGCGAGGGCCATCACGGAGTCCTGCGTGGCCTGGTCCGCGGTCAGTTCGCCGGCGATCCGGCCCTGTGCCATCACCAGCACCCGGTCGCTCATGCCGAGCACCTCGGGCAGATCGCTGGAGATCATCAGAACGGCGGCACCCTGCGCGGTGAGTTCGTTGATCAGCTGGTAGATCTCGACCTTGGCGCCGACGTCGATGCCGCGCGTCGGCTCGTCGAGGATCAGCACCTTGGTGTCGGCGAGCAGCCACTTGCCGATGACGACCTTCTGCTGGTTGCCGCCGGACAGCGTGCGTACCTGCTGGTGGAGCCCGGCCATCCGCACCCCGAGCTGCCCGGCGATCCGCTCGGCCGCAGCGTGCTGGCCTTTGAGGTCGACGAGCCCGCCGCGGGTCGCGGCCCGCAGGGTGACCAGGCCGAGGTTCTCCTCCACCGACTGGTCGAGCACCAGGCCCTGGCCCTTGCGGTCCTCGGGGACGAGTCCGATGCCGGCGGACATGGCCGCGTTGACGTCGTCCTTCGCGACCGGCGCGCCGGAGACCTTCACAGCGCCCTTGTCGTACGGGTCGGCCCCGAACACCGCCCGGACGACCTCGGTACGGCCCGCGCCGACGAGCCCGGCGATGCCGACGACCTCACCGGCGTGCACCTCGAAGCTGACGTCGTGGAAGACGCCGTCCCGGGTGAGACCTTCGACGGACAGCAGTGCGGCGCCCTTGTCGGCACGCTCCCTCGGGTACTGCTGCTCGATGGAACGGCCCACCATGAGCCGTACCAGCTCGTCCTCGGGCGTGGACGCGGGCACCTGCCCGACGCTCCGGCCGTCGCGGATCACGGTCACCCGGTCGCCGAGGGCGGCGATCTCCTCCAGGTGGTGCGTGATGAAGACGATCCCGACGCCGTCCTCGCGCAGCGTGCGCACGATCGCGAAGAGCTTCTCGACCTCCTCGGAGGTGAGCACGGCGGTCGGCTCGTCCATGATCAGCACGCGCGCGTCCAGGCTCAGCGCCTTGGCGATCTCGACCATCTGCAGGCGAGCGATGCCGAGTTCGCGCACACGCGCGCGTGGCGACACGTTCACGCCCACGCGCGCGAGGAGCACCTCGG
This sequence comes from Streptomyces sp. T028, assembly GCF_048159505.1. Taxonomy (NCBI): domain Bacteria; kingdom Bacillati; phylum Actinomycetota; class Actinomycetes; order Kitasatosporales; family Streptomycetaceae; genus Streptomyces; species Streptomyces sp. T028. Next base: position 75,197 of record NZ_JBLRVZ010000017.1, on the reverse strand, counting down.
CGTCGGCCTCCATCTTCTTGCGGTCGATCATCCCGAAGCGGCGCGGCTGCCGTCCGAGGAAGATGTTCTCGGCGACCGTCAGATCGGGTACGAGGTTGAACTCCTGGTAGATCGTGGCGATCCCGAGGCGCTCGGCGTCCTGCGCGCCGTGGATGCGCACCTCCTCACCGCCGGCCAGGATCCGCCCGGCGTCGGGGCGGTAGGCGCCGGAGAGCATCTTGATGAGGGTGCTCTTGCCCGCGCCGTTCTCACCGAGGAGTACGTGCACCTCGCCCCGGCGCAGGTCGAAGTCGACGCCGTCGAGCGCGACCACCCCGGGGAAGGTCTTGCGTATGCCTTCGATGCGCAGCAACTCGTCCGCGTTGCTCACGACTGGCTCCTGTTCGTTGCGGGTGACTCCGAAGAAGTCGGTGGCTCGGGGGTCTCGGAAGTCGGTGGCTCGCCGCACGACCGGCGTACGACGAGACGGGCGGCGAGGGTGACGGACTGCGGGGGCCGTCCCTCGATGCGGTCGACCAGGGCCCGTACGGCGGCCCGGCCCAGTTCGCCCGTGGGCTGGGCGATCGCGGTGATCGGCGGATCGGTGTGCACGAACCAGGGGATGTCGTCGAACGCGGCCAGGGCGATGTCGTCGGGAACACGCAGCCCACGCGCGCGTACGGCGTCCAGCGCGCCCAGCGCCATCAGGTTGTCCGCGGCGAACACGACCTCGGGCGGCTCGGGCAGGTCGAGGAAGCCGTCGGTGACCCGGCGTCCGCTCTCGGCCTGGAAGTCGCCCTGCCCCGTGTAGGCGTCCGGGAGCGGAAGCCCGTACTCCGCCAGGGCCTCGCGGAAGGCCTCGACGCGCTCGCTGCCGGTCGTGGTGGCGGCGGGGCCCGCGATGATGGCGAGCCGCCGGTGCCCGAGCCCGTGCAGATGCGCCACGAGGTCCCGTACGGCGGCCCGTCCGTCGGCCCGCACCACCGGCACGTCGACACCCGGGATCCACCGGTCGACGAACACCATCGGCGTGCCCGCGCGCGCGGCGTCGAGCATCAGCGGCGAGCCGCCGTCGGTGGGGGAGACGAGCAGACCGTCGATCCGGCGGTCCATGAGGGTCCGTACGTGGTGGTCCTGGAGGGCGGGCCGTTCGTCGGCGTTGCCGATGATCACGCTGTAGCCGAGCGCGCGGGCCTCCTCCTCCACGGAGCGGGCCAGCTCGGTGAAGTACGGGTTCATCACGTCGCTGATGACCAGACCGAGGGTGCGGGTCTGGTCGGTGCGCAGCGACCGGGCGACGGCGTTCGGGCGGTAGCCCAGGGTCTCGACGGCGGCAAGCACACGCGTGCGTGCGTCCTCGCTGACCGACGGATGGTCGTTCAGGACGCGCGACACCGTGGCGACGGAGACCCCCGCCTCGGCGGCCACGTCCTTGATGCTCGCCATCGCCGCTCCACCTCCTTGTGGACTCGGTTCATGAAGTGCGTGCGTGCGTGGAATCGATTACATTCCTCGCGTACGGAGGATTGGAATCGATTACACGGCGGGATGCAAGACCCCGAGACCGGATCGTGATGCCAGGGGGCCGGTGACCTCGTCCGACACGCGCACACGAAAGGCCACGGGCGCGGCCGCCCGTGGCCTCGTGCTGCTGTCAGTCGCTGCTGTCAGTCGCTGCTGTCGGTCGCCGGTGTCAGGGCCCCGTGCAGCGGCCGGTGACGCCGCCCGTGCCGTCCGGCTGGCACTTCAGCGGTGCGTCCGCCGCGTCGTGGCTCAGATAGCGGCCCATGCACGAGTCGGCCGTGGTGCGGCCCACGGTCGCGCAGTAGTCGACCGCCGCGACACCGCTGTCGAAGGACCGCGGCACGTAGATCACCCAGTACGCCCCGCCCAGGGACTCGAAGTCGCCGCTGAGCAGCACCTCCGCCTCGGGTACCTGTGCCCGCACGGCCGCCAGCCTCTGGTCCCGTTTCGCCGTGCCCGAGTCGACCGGGCTCTTGGCGAGCAGCGCGAGCCAGCTGTTCGCGTAGGCCTCCGCGCCGACCGTGTCGGGCGCCGCCGTCGTCTCCTCGGCGCCGGTGGGCGTCTCCTGCGGTGTCGTACCGGAGTTCGCGGACGAGCCGGTGCCGGAAGCGCCACCGGCCGCCGCCGCGGCAGCGCTCCGGCCCGCGGAGGCGGAGCCGGCGGATGCCTTCGCCGAGCCCTCCGCGGTGGGGCTCTTCCCGGGGCTTCCGCTCGCCGTCGCCGCCCCGGAGACGGTCGCGGTGACCGTCGCGGCGGGGCCGCCGGTCCGGTCCGCCCCCGAGGCGTCGGCCTTCGTGGCCGGCGCCAGAAACCGGTACGACGCCGCGGCGATCACCGCCAGGGCGACCACGGCGGCCGCCGCCATCAGCGGTGCGGGCCGCAGGGCACGGCGAGGGGGCCGGGTCGCCGTCCGGCGGGTGACCGGCGGCCCGTCGGCCTGGCTGCCGGAGGTGCGCGCCTCCGCCGGACCCTCCACCGGACCCTCCGCCGGACCCTCGACCGGACCCTCCGCCCGAGGGGCATCCGCCCGAGGAAAGTCCGGTTCGAGGGCCAGCGGCTTCGTGGCCGCAGCCGCGGCCGCAGCCGCAGCCGTGGGGGAGACGTGGACGTCCGCTCCCGCCGTGCCCCCGGCCACGGCGGCCAGCATCGCGTCCAGGCGCGCGGCGTCCGGCCGGGCCTGCGGATCCGGGACGAGCAACTGGGACAGCACCGGGGCCAGAGGGCCCGCCTGCACCGGCGGCGGCACCGGATCGCCGACCACGGCGGCGAGGGTGGCGAGGCCGGTGCCGCGCCGCATCGGGCTGGTCCCCTCCACCGCGACGTACAGGGTGATGCCGAGCGACCAGAGATCGGAGGCCGGGGCGTCGGCGGCGCCGCGGATGCGCTCCGGGGCCATGTACTCGGGCGAGCCGACCATCAGCCCCGTGTCGGTGAGCGGGCTCACCCCGGGGAGGTCGGCGATGCCGAAGTCGGTGAGCACCGCGGTCGTCGTGCGGTCCGGGCCCTCGCACAGCAGGATGTTCGCCGGTTTGACGTCCCGGTGGTGGATGCCGGCGGCGTGGGCGGCCCGCAGCGCGGCCAGCACGTCCCGACCGATCCGCGCGGTCTCACGCGGGGCCAGCGGGCCGCCCTCCAGCCGGGCATGGAGGGACAGCCCGGGCACGAACTCCATCACCAGCCAGGGGTAGGGGCCGGCGTCGACGATGTGATGGATGGCGACCACGTTGGGGTGCCGGAGCCGGGCGAGCGCACGGGCCTCGCGGAGCACCCGCTCGTGCCGCACGCGCACGGATCCGGCGGCCGTGTCGGCGGCTCTCGGATCATGGGGGCGCACCTCCTTCAGGGCGACGTCGCGGTGCAGGACGACGTCCCGCGCCCGCCACACCGTGCCCATGCCCCCGGAGCCGAGCTGCTCCAGCAGCTCGAACCGCCCGTCGATCATCCGTCCTGAGCCGTTCAACGGTTCTGTCCCTCGCTCATCAACCGGTCGCCGGGCCAGGGCCCTTCTGGGCGCACAGGGCCCACCGAGCCCTCGCCCAGCCCGGCGAAGGCTACGGAGCGGGCGGGACGACGGCATCGGTGGAAGCACGTAGAGGGACACGTAGAACAGGCACCGCTCCCGCGGTGTCAGACCCCGGCTGTACCGTCGGATCATGACCGATCAGGCGGGGGCCTCCCAGACGGGATCCCAGACGGGAGAGCGGCGACTGGCCACCCTTGAAGGCGTACTGGAGCGCATCACGTACGCCAACGAGGAGAACGGCTACACGGTCGCCCGAGTGGACACCGGCAGAGGGGCCGGCGACCTTCTCACGGTCGTCGGCGCGCTGCTCGGCGCGCAGGTCGGTGAGTCGTTGCGGATGGAGGGCCGCTGGGGCTCGCACCCGCAGTACGGCAAGCAGTTCACCGTGGAGAACTACACGACGGTCCTGCCGGCCACGGTCCAGGGCATCCGGCGCTATCTGGGATCCGGCCTGGTCAAGGGCATCGGCCCGGTCTTCGCCGACCGCATCACCCAGCACTTCGGCATCGACACCCTGACGATCATCGAGGAGGAGCCGAAGCGCCTGATCGAGGTTCCCGGCCTCGGCCCGAAGCGCACGAAGAAGATCGCCGACGCCTGGGAGGAGCAGAAGGCGATCAAGGAGGTCATGCTGTTCCTGCAGACCGTCGAGGTGTCCACGTCCATCGCGGTCCGCATCTACAAGAAGTACGGCGACGCGTCGATCTCCGTCGTGAAGAACCAGCCCTACCGGCTGGCCGCCGACGTCTGGGGCATCGGTTTCCTCACCGCCGACAGGATCGCCCAGTCCGTCGGCATCCCGCACGACAGCCCGGAGCGCGTCAAGGCGGGCCTGCAGTACGCGCTGTCCCAGTCCGCCGACCAGGGTCACTGCTATCTGCCGGAGGAGCGGCTGATCGCCGACGCGGTGAAGCTGCTGCAGGTCGACACCGGCCTGGTCATCGAGTGCCTGGCCGAACTGGCCCTGCCGGACGAGGACTCCGGCGAGTCGGGTGTCGTACGGGAGAAGGTGCCCGGTGAGGACGGCGAGGAGGTCACCGCCGTCTACCTCGTCCCCTTCCACCGCGCCGAACTGTCCCTCGCCGCCCAGGTGCTGCGCCTGCTGCGCACGCAGGAGGACCGGATGCCGGGCTTCCGTGACGTGGCCTGGGACAAGGCGCTGGCCTGGCTGAAGGGCCGTACCGGCGCCGATCTCGCCCCCGAGCAGGAGGCGGCCGTACGGCTCGCGCTGACCGAGAAGGTCGCCGTGCTCACCGGCGGCCCCGGCTGCGGCAAGTCCTTCACCGTGCGCTCGATCGTGGAGCTGGCCCGCGCCAGGAAGGCCAGGGTCGTGCTGGCCGCGCCCACCGGTCGCGCCGCCAAGCGGCTGGCCGAGCTGACCGGGGCCGAGGCCTCGACCGTCCACCGGCTGCTGGAGCTCAAGCCGGGCGGCGACGCGGCGTACGACCGGGACCGCCCGCTGGACGCCGACCTGGTGGTCGTCGACGAGGCGTCGATGCTGGACCTGCTCCTGGCCAACAAGCTGGTGAAGGCCGTACCGCCGGGCGCGCATCTGCTGTTCGTCGGGGACGTCGACCAGCTGCCCAGCGTCGGCGCGGGCGAGGTGCTGCGCGACCTCCTCGCCGACGACAGCCCGGTGCCCGCCGTGCGCCTCACGCGCGTGTTCCGCCAGGCCCAGCAGTCGGGCGTGGTGACGAACGCGCACCGGATCAACGGCGGGCAGCATCCGGTCACCGACGGCATGAAGGACTTCTTCCTCTTCGTCGAGGACGACACCGAGGAGGCGGGCCGGCTCACCGTGGACGTGGCCGCCCGCAGGATCCCGGCGAAGTTCGGCCTGGACCCGCGCCGGGACGTCCAGGTGCTCGCGCCCATGCACCGCGGCCCGGCGGGCGCCGGCACGCTCAACGGGCTGCTCCAGCAGGCCATCACCCCCGGCCGGCCCGACCTGGCGGAGAAGCGGTTCGGCGGGCGGGTCTTCCGTGTCGGCGACAAGGTCACGCAGATCCGCAACAATTACGAGAAGGGGAAGAACGGTGTCTTCAACGGCACCGTGGGCGTGGTCACCTCGCTCGACCCGGTGGACCAGCGCCTCACGGTACTGACGGACGAGGACGAGGAGGTCCCGTACGAGTTCGACGAACTGGACGAGCTGGCCCACGCGTACGCGGTGACGATCCACCGTTCACAGGGAAGTGAATATCCCGCCGTGGTGATCCCCGTCACCACGGGAGCATGGATGATGCTCCAGCGGAATCTCCTGTATACGGCCGTCACGCGCGCGAAACGGCTCGTCGTCCTCGTCGGCTCACGCAAGGCGATCGGCCAGGCGGTGCGTACGGTCTCGGCGGGCCGCCGCTGCACGGCCCTGGATTTCCGGCTGTCGGGCCGGTGACCACACCGTTCCCGAACCATCGTAAAAAATGATCGATCAAATGAGTCGCGAAGGTCACAGAACTCTTCCCCAACCGTGACGAAGGCGGCAGGATGAGCAAGTTGGCGGCACTGAGTGCCGTCGATAAGCCCATTGGTCGACCCCGAGTGCACTCTCCTGCGCCAAATGGGGGAGGGTAGAGACAGTCAGGGCAACCTCGAAGAAGAGGCACAACGTCGGTGAGGGATGACGTGAGCGACAACTCTGTAGTACTGCGGTACGGCGACGGCGAGTACACCTACCCGGTGATCGACAGCACCGTCGGCGACAAGGGCTTCGACATCGGGAAGCTCCGCGCCCAGACCGGTCTGGTGACCCTGGACAGCGGCTACGGCAACACCGCCGCCTATAAATCCGCCATCACGTACCTCGACGGCGAGCAGGGGATCCTCCGGTACCGCGGCTACCCGATCGAGCAGCTCGCGGAGCGGTCGACCTTCCTTGAGGTCGCCTACCTGCTGATCAACGGCGAGCTGCCGACGGTCGACGAGCTGAGCGTCTTCAAGAACGACATCACGCAGCACACCCTGCTGCACGAGGACGTCAAGAACTTCTACAAGGGCTTCCCGCGCGACGCCCACCCGATGGCGATGCTGTCCTCGGTGGTCTCCGCGCTGTCCACCTTCTACCAGGACAGCCACAACCCGTTCGACGAGAAGCAGCGCAACCTCTCCACGATCCGTCTGCTCGCCAAGCTTCCGACGATCGCCGCGTACGCGTACAAGAAGTCGATCGGTCACCCGTTCGTCTACCCGCGCAACGACCTCGGCTACGTCGAGAACTTCCTGCGCATGACGTTCTCGGTGCCGGCGCAGGACTACGAGCTGGACCCGGTCGTCGTCTCGGCCCTGGACAAGCTGCTGATCCTGCACGCCGACCACGAGCAGAACTGTTCGACGTCGACGGTCCGTCTGGTCGGCTCCTCCCAGGCGAACATGTTCGCGTCGATCTCCGCCGGTATCTCCGCGCTCTGGGGTCCGCTGCACGGCGGTGCCAACCAGTCCGTGCTGGAGATGCTGGAGGGAATCCAGGCGGGTGGCGGCGATGTCGACTCCTTCATCCGCAAGGTGAAGAACAAGGAGGACGGCGTCCGTCTGATGGGCTTCGGCCACCGCGTCTACAAGTCCTTCGACCCGCGCGCCAAGATCATCAAGTCCGCCGCGCACGACGTCCTCTCCGCGCTCGGCAAGTCCGACGAACTGCTGGACATCGCCCTGAAGCTCGAGGAGCACGCGCTCTCCGACGAGTACTTCGTCTCGCGCAACCTGTACCCGAACGTCGACTTCTACACGGGTCTGATCTACCGCGCGATGGGCTTCCCGACCGAGATGTTCACGGTCCTGTTCGCTCTCGGCCGTCTTCCGGGCTGGATCGCCCAGTGGCACGAGATGATCAAGGAGCCCGGCTCCCGTATCGGCCGTCCCCGTCAGATCTACACGGGCGTGGTCGAGCGCGACTTCGTGCCGGTCGAGCAGCGCTGACGCGTCCGCCTCCGGCGGGGGGCCGTACGGGTTCCCCCGCCGACGGTTCGTTTGTCGGGTGCGGGTGGTTCGTGGCTGGTCGCGCAGTTCCCCGCGCCCCTGAGGTGCGTCGACTGGTCCCACTTAAGGGGCGCGGGGCTGTGTCGATCTGCGGCTACCGCCGCGTGGGCGCGAACGCCCCCCGCGCACCCGCACCCGAAAACGCCCCCGCGCCGGCAAAGCGGAAGGCGCCCTGACGTCAGTCCCCCCACGGGCCGACGACCAGGGCGCCTTCCCATGTCCCGGTGCGGATTCCCCCCACGGGATCCGGCCGGGCGTTTATGAGGACAGCGCCTGAATTCGCTGTGTCGATGTGCGGTTGTTGTGCAGTTGTCGTGCCTGCGGTTGAGCACAACGGGCAGAACCCGCCGTACTACCACGTGTGCGATCTGCCGGGACGCGCACGCTGGGAGGGCCGCTCAAAGCTTCCCGGTGTACGTGCCCCGGCAACGCATCTCTGAGGAAGTCCCCCAAGACATCCCCAGATGCCGGTCGGCGCCCCCCAAGACGCTTCCCGACACCGTCAACTTAGACCTTCGAACCCCTTCGGTGGTTACCTTCACATCACTGTGATCTGTGTCTCTTGCATATGTCCGTTAGATGCGCAAGAGCCCGGATACGGCGAGCGAGGCCCCAGCGTAAGGATGATGCGCGAGCCTTGTGAAGAGCTTATGTGAGGCTCGCGCAGGACTCCAGGGGGTCTCAGTCAAACGTGCGCAACCTGAGACTGTTCGTCACGACGAAGACCGACGAGAAGGCCATCGTGGCCCCCGCGATCATCGGGTTGAGCAGTCCGGCGGCGGCCAGCGGCAGCGCGGCCACGTTGTAGCCGAACGCCCACACCAGATTGCCCTTGATCGTGGACAGGGTCCGCCGCGAGAGCCGGATGGCGTCCGCCGCCACCCGCAGGTCCCCGCGCACCAGCGTCAGATCGCTCGCCTCGATCGCCGCGTCCGTGCCGGTGCCCATGGCGAGCCCCAGATCGGCGGTGGCGAGCGCGGCCGCGTCGTTCACGCCGTCGCCGACCATCGCGACGACCCGTCCCTCGCCCTGCAGCCGCCGTACGACGTCGACCTTGTCCTCGGGCAGCACCTCGGCGATCACTTCGTCGATCCCGACGGCCGCCGCGACCGCCTCGGCCACCGCCCGGTTGTCCCCGGTCAGCAGCACCGGCGTGAGCCCCAGCGCGCGCAGCTCGCGCACCGCCTCGGCGCTGGTCTCCTTGATCGCGTCGGCGACCACGAGGACCCCGTGCGCCGCTCCGTCCCAGCCGACGACGACGGCTGTACGACCGCCCCGCTCGGCCTCGTCCTTGGCGCGGGCCAGCTGCTGCGGAAGGTCCTCGAAGAGCCGCCCCACGGCCACCTCGCGCCCCTCCACGCGTCCTCGTACGCCCCGTCCGGGAACGTTCTCGAAGTGCTCGGCCGCCGGCAGCTCCCCGGCCCGTTCCTCCGCGCCAGCGGCCACCGCGCGGGCGACCGGGTGTTCGGAGGCGTGCTCCAGGGCGCCCGCGAGCCGCAGCAGCTCGGTCTCGTCCGCGCCGTCCGCGACGTACACGTCCTGGAGGGTCATCCGGCCGGTGGTGACGGTGCCCGTCTTGTCGAGGACGACGGTGTCGACGCGGCGGGTGGACTCCAGGACCTCGGGTCCCTTGATGAGGATGCCGAGCTGGGCGCCGCGCCCGGTGCCGACCAGGAGGGCCGTCGGTGTGGCGAGCCCGAGCGCGCACGGGCAGGCGATGATCAGCACGGCGACGGCCGCGGTGAACGCGGCGACGGTGTCCCCGGTGGCGCCGAGCCAGCCGCCGAAGGTGGCGGTGGCGATCACCAGGACCACGGGTACGAACACGCCCGCGATCCGGTCGGCGAGCCGCTGCACCTCGGCCTTGCCGTTCTGCGCGTCCTCGACGAGCCGCGCCATCCGGGCGAGCCGGGTGTCGGCGCCGATCCGGGTCGCCTCGACGACCAGCCGCCCGCCGGCGTTCACGGTCGCGCCGGTGACGAAGTCGCCCGGCCCGACGTCCACCGGCACGGACTCGCCGGTCAGCATCGACGCGTCGACCGCCGAGACGCCCTCGACGACCGTGCCGTCCGTGGCGATCTTCTCCCCGGGCCGAACGACGAACCGGTCGCCGACGGCCAGCCGGTCGGCCGGGATCCGGGTCTCGCGCCCGTCGCGCAGCACGGAGACGTCCTTGGCGCCCAGTTCCATCAGTGCCCTGAGCGCCGCCCCCGCGCTCCGCTTGGAGCGGGCCTCCAGATAGCGGCCGAGCAGGATGAACGCGGTGACGCCGGCGGCGACCTCCAGATAGATCGTGGAGGCGCCGTCCGTGCGGGAGACGGTGAGTTCGAACGGGTGCCGCATCCCGGGCATGCCCGCGTCGCCCAGGAACAGCGCCCACAGGGACCAGCCGAAGGCGGCCAGTGTGCCCACCGAGACGAGGGTGTCCATGGTGGCGGTGCCGTGCCGCAGGTTCGTCCAGGCGGCCCGGTGGAACGGCGCGCCGCCCCAGACGACGACGGGCGCGGCGAGCGTCAGTGACAGCCACTGCCAGGAGTCGAACTGCAGCGACGGAACCATCGCGAGCAGTACGACGGGCGCCGAGAGGAGGAGGGAGACGAGGAGCCGGTGGCGCAGGGCCGAGAGCTCGGGGTCGCTCTCGGCGGCCGCCCCGGCCTGCTCCGCGGCGGGCTCCTCACGGACGGGTTCCTCTGCCGTGTAGCCCGTCTTCACCACGGTCGCGATCAGGTCGGCGACCTCGGTCCCGGGCGGATAGGCGATCTTCGCCTTCTCCGTGGCGTAGTTGACCGTCGCGGTCACGCCGTCCATCCGGTTGAGCTTCTTCTCCACGCGGGACGCGCAGGAGGCGCAGGTCATCCCGCCGATCAGCAGTTCGACCTCGGTGGTCGGGGTGGTCGGGGTGGCCGGGGCGACTATCGGCGCGTCGGTGGCGGTGCTGCTTGTCATGGCCGTAGGGGGTGCTCGGGTCAGGCCCGGCCGGCCAGCTCGAAACCGGCCTCGTCGACGGCGGCGCGCACGGCCTCGTCGTCGAGGTCGGTCGCGGAGACGACGGTGACCTCACCGGTGGTGGCGACCGCCTTGACCGAGGCGACCCCGGGCAGTTCGGAGATCTCGCCGGAGACGGCGCCTTCGCAGTGGCCGCAGCTCATGCCGTTCACCTTGTAGACGGTGGTGACGGAGCCCGCGGTGTCGGTCGATGCGGTCATGTCGTACTCCTCGGGGAGGCGGGTGGGGCCGAAGGGGACCAGGGAGGTCTCCCAGTAACCCCACACTATACCCCTAGGGGGTATTTCTCCAAGAAGGATCCTGGCGTGCCAGCGAGCGCACCCAGGCCGCCCCGAGCAGCGCCACGAGCACCAGTCCGCAGACCGAGAACAGCGTGAACAGATGCTGCTGCTCGGTGGTCGGCCGCGGCAGGTACCCCTCGGCGAAGAGCCGCTTGTCCAGGCCGCCGGCGGTCAGCCGGGCCACCAGCCAGATCGCGATCCCGTGCGTGGAGTCCCACAGAGCGTGCAGCAGCGCGACGCCGACACAGGTGCCGACGACGGGCGCGGCGAACTGGAAGCGCCCGTTCGGGCGGCGGTATTCCAGCAGGACCCCGCCCGCGACCGCCGTCCACAGCCCGTGCCCGAACGGGGCGAGCACGCCGCGCAGGATCTCCGTCTCCAGCAGCGCGCCGAGGTCCATGCCGACGGTCGAGAGGGCCGCCTCGAAGGCGTACCCGGCGCTCTCCATCGCCGCGAAGCCGAAGCCGACGCTCGCACCCAGCACCACACCCGCCCGCAGCCCCCGCAGCCGGGTCCGCCGGCGCACCACGAACATCAGCGCGCCGAGCTTCGCCGCCTCCTCGACGAGTCCCCCTCCGACGAACATCCACAGCGAGGGGCGCAGCAGGTGGTACTCCATCAGCGACGCGCCCAGCACCCCCAGCGTGCCGCCGGTCAGGAAGCAGCCCAGGATCAGGCTGACGCCCAGGTCACGGCCGTGCCGCTCGTACGCCCACAGCACGAAACAGACCGGGACGAGGAAGCCGCCGAGCAGGATCGGGGTCGGCAGCAGGGCGGTGTTCGCGGTGGCGTACGTGACCAGCGCGGTGAGCGCCCACAGCAGCAGCCCGCCGCCCAGGCAGCGCTTCCACAACCCGGCCCGGATCCGCGGGGGCGGCGGAGGGGGCTGCTGCGGTCCGGGGATACGGGCCCGGGGTGCGCCGGGCGGCGGGGAGTGGGTCACGGCGAATCCCCTCGTCGTCAAGGGTCGTCCGGGCGGGGACGGTCACCCGGAGCGGATTTACCGGCACTTTATGTAGGTATGTCCGGAGCCGCAGTCCGGGGCGGTCGTCCGGAGGAGGGGGCGGTGGCCGAAGGGGCCGGGTAGCGGGGGAGCGACCGGCCACGATGTACCCACAGACGAATCGGCGAGGGGAGCGCAGATGCGAGCGGTGGTCTTCGAGAGGTACGGCGAACTCGCTGACGTACGTGAGTTACCCGACCCTCGCCCCGCAGCCCACGGAGTGGTCGTACGAGTCGAAGCCACCGGCCTCTGCCGAAGCGACTGGCACGGCTGGACGGGCCACGTCCCCGTCATCACCCTCCCGCACGTCCCCGGCCATGAACTGACCGGAGTCGTCGAGGAGACCGGCGCCGGGGTCACCCGCTGGAGCCCCGGCGACCGGGTCACCGTCCCCTTCGTCTGCGGCTGCGGAAGCTGCCCGTCCTGCTCGGCCGGCGACCACCAGGTGTGCGAGCGCCAGACCCAGCCCGGCTTCACGCAGTGGGGCTCCTTCGCCCAGTACGTGGCGCTGGACCACGCCGACGTGAACCTCGTCGCGCTCCCGGACGAGCTGCCCCACCGCGCCGCCGCCTCCCTCGGCTGCCGGTTCGCCACCGCGTTCCGGGCGGTCGTGCACCAGGGCCGGGTCGCGGCGGAGGAGTGGGTGGCGGTGCACGGCTGCGGGGGAGTGGGCCTGTCCGCGGTGATGATCGCGGCGGCGAGCGGGGCCCGGGTGGTCGCGGTGGACGTGTCGCCCAGGGCGCTGGAGCTGGCGCGGACGTTCGGCGCGGCCGAGTGTGTGGACGCCACGGAGGTGACGGACACGGCGGCGGCGGTCCGTGACCTCACCGGCGGCGGCGCCCATCTCTCCCTCGACGCCCTCGGTTCCCCGGTCACCTGCGCGGCCTCGGTGAACGGACTGCGCCGCCGTGGCCGGCACATCCAGGTCGGCCTGCTGCCCTCGCCCGAGGGTACGACCCCCGTCCCGCTGGCCCGCGCCATCGCCCTGGAGCTGGAGATCCTCGGCAGCCACGGCATGGCCGCGCACACCTACCCCGCGATGCTGGAGGCGGTACGGGCGGGCGTGCTGCGCCCCGACCTCCTGGTGACCTCCACGATCACCCTGGACGCCGTACCGCGGGCGCTGGCCGCGATGGGGACGGCGCCGGGGGCCGGGGTCACGGTCATCGAGCCGTGGAACTGAGGACAGAGGGGGTCAGCTGGATCTGCGCCCTCGGTTGCCCGGCCGGGCGGCGGCCCAGGCGCGGACGGTGGCGGCGTACCAGTAGGGCTTGCCGCTGTCGACGCGGTCGGGCGGGGGGAGGAGGCCGTGCTTGCGGTAGGACCGTACGGTGTCCGGCTGCACCCTGATGTGCGCCGCGATCTCCTTGTACGACCAGAGCCTTCGGTCGGTCATGAGCTGCACCTCCCCGCGCGAGCGGGGGTGGCGGCCGGGAGGCCGCCGTGGGGAGCCCGGCGCTGCGCTGGCGATCATCAAGCCTGTGCCCGGCGAACGACGCAGAGTGACCGCGCGACTGCAGCTGTTGACCGTGTGTGACACAAACCCAGCTTACGCGTGACATGTGTGACAAGAAGGGAGCCTTTGTGACAGATGTGACGCAGAGATACGCGAGGAGCCTGTGAGAGTGGCGCGTTGACAGGCGCGAAGCCGCTCGACAGGTGCGAAGGCAGTCGACAGGCGCGTGGGTAAAGACCCCCGGGGCGCCGACACCCCGGGGGCCGTCGACAGGGGCGGGCCGGGCCCGCTGCGACAGGCCCGGCCCCTCCCCGTTCTCCGCCATCCCCCTGGACAACCGGATCAACTGGCAGGACCCCAGCCTGTATTCAGCCAACCCGCCGGGTCTTGGAAAAATGCGCACCCGGTCCGGACCAATCGCCCGGCCGGGCCGGCAGCACCAGACTGGTGGCCTCCCCGCTCATCCGGTCCGCCGCCGGGGACACCGGCACCGGCACCTGTCTGGCCTGCGCGAACTCTCTCGGCGTACAGCCCGTCATCGCCTTGAACTCACCGCTGAGATGGGCCTGGTCGTAGAAGCCGCACAGGGCCGCGGTCTCGGCGGCGCTCCGCCCGTCCACCAGCAGCCGACGGGCGCGTTGCAGCCGCAGCACCCGGGCCGCCGCCTTCGGGCCGAGCCCGATCTGCTCCCGGAAACGGCTCTCCAGGTGCCGTACGCTCCAGCCGACCTCCTCGGCCAGCCGGGGCACGGGTATCGCACCGGCCGTCCGCACCAGCAGCGACCAGGCCCGCACCACCCGCTCCGAACTGGGCACCCCCGCCTGCCACCACCGGGCCAACACCTCGTCCAGCAGCCCGAACCGTTCCGCCCAGCCGGGCAGGGAGGCGAGCGCGGCGGCGAGTTCCCGCAGGGGTGTGGCCAGGGAGTGCGGCAGGTCGTCGGGGTCGACGGTCCGGTTGACGAGTTCGTGCTGCGGCGTCCCGAACAAAGTGAAAGCGGCCCAGGGCGCCAACAACACCTCGACCCCCGATATCCGCCCCCCGTGCTCCCCGACGGCGGGCGTGGTGGTGGGCGCGCAGTACGCGGACACCAAGGTGTCCGGATCCCGCCCGGCCCGAGTGATCCGCACGGGCTGATCGAACCCCAGCAACAGGGCCGAGGCCCCGATGGGCGTCTCGAGCCGCCGCCGGGGCCGGTTCAGGGCAAGCCGGATCCCGCGATAACTCATCACCCCGGGCCGCAACCGGGGATGGGGAGCCGCACTGGCGAACTCCCAGGATCCCCCGGGTCCTTGCCCGGACCGGGTGCGTACCGCGCGAGCAGTCATGGGCACCCATGGTCCTACGCCAGCGGCAGCATGCCCAGGGGCGCGGGGAACTGCGCGACCAGCCCCCACAAACCCGCACGCGCGCACGCACAGAACCCGGCACCCCAGCAGGCGCGTCTACGCCCCGCACGACCTCAAGAACGCCCGCGTACGCTGCGCGATCGGCAGCGGAGCGTCCGGCTCGCACGGGTACATGTCCTGCTCCACGATCGCGAACAGGTCCACGTCCAGCTTCCCCGCCGCCTCCAGCACAGGTCCCAGCGCAGGCACCCCGGCAGGGGGCTCGCACATCACACCCTGGGCCACGGCCGGCCCGAACGGCGTCCCCTTGGCCTTCACGTCGGCGAGGATCTCCGGGTCCACCTGCTTCAGGTGGAGGTACCCGATCCGCGACCCGTACGTCTCGATCAGCTTCACGCTGTCCCCGCCGCAGTACGCGTAGTGCCCGGTGTCCAGGCACAGCGACACGAGGTCGGAGTCGGTGCCGTCCAGGAACCGGACGACGTTCTCCTCGCTGTCGATGTGGGTGTCGGCGTGCGGATGGACGACGATCTGCAGCCCGTACCGCTCCCGCACCTCCTTGCCGAGCCGCTCGGTCAGCGAGGTGAGGTTGCGCCACTGCTCGGGCGTCAGGGTGTCGGACTCCAGCACCTCGCCGGTCTTGTCGTCCCGCCAGAAGGACGGGATGACGACGAGATGCCTCGCCCCCATCGCCTGGGCGAGCACCGCGTTGTCCGCGACATGCGCCCAGGTCTTGTCCCACACGGCCTCGCCGTGGTGGAGCCCGGTGAAGACCGTGCCGGCGGACACCTTCAGGCCCCGCTTGGCGGTCTCCTCGGTGAGGACGGCCGGGTCGGTCGGCAGATAGCCGTAGGGGCCCAGCTCGATCCACTCGTAGCCGGACTGCGCGACCTCGTCGAGGAAGCGCTGCCAGGGGACCTGTACGGGGTCGTCCGGGAACCAGACACCCCAGCTGTCGGGGGCCGATCCGATCCGGATGCGGGAAAGTGAGGACTGAGGTGACAACGACGTCATGGGCGCCAGAGTGAGGTCTCCGGGGAGGGGTGTCAAGGCCTGGTCCGAATGTCTGGACAAACTATTGACAGGGTGCGTCGGCCCGGACTACAACACCGTGAGAGCCGACACGAAGGGAACACGATGGCGTACGACCTGATCACCATGGGGCGGATCGGGGTGGACCTCTATCCGCTGCAGACGGGTGTGCCGCTCCCGCAGGTCACGTCCTTCGGGAAGTTCCTGGGCGGCTCGGCGTCGAACGTCGCGGTGGCCGCGGCCCGGCTCGGCCGCTCCACCGCCGTGATCACCCGCACCGGCGACGACCCCTTCGGCACCTACCTCCACGAGGCCCTGCGCGGCTTCGGCGTCGACGACCGCTACGTCACCCCGGTGCCGGGCCTGCAGACGCCGATCACCTTCTGCGAGGTCTTCCCGCCGGACGACTTCCCGCTGTACTTCTACCGTCGGCCCAAGGCTCCGGACCTGGAGATCGACGCCCATGAGCTGGACCTCGACGCCATCCGCGCGGCCGGCATCTTCTGGATCACCGGTACGGGCCTGAGCGAGGAGCCCAGCCGTACGGCGACCCTCGCCGCCCTCGCGCACCGCGCCAAGGCCGGCACCACGGTCTTCGACCTCGACTGGCGCCCGATGTTCTGGACCGACCCGGACGCGGCCCGCCCCTTCTACGCCGAGGCCCTCAAGCACACCACCGTCGCGGTCGGCAACCTCGACGAGGTGGAGGTCGCCACCGGCGTGCGCGAGCCGCGGGCCGCCGCGCAGGCGCTGCTGGACGCGGGCGTCGAGCTGGCCGTCGTCAAGCAGGGCCCCAAGGGTGTCCTGGCCGTCAACAGCAAGGGCGAGTCCGCCGAGGTCCCGCCGCTCCCGGTGAACGTCCTCAACGGCCTCGGCGCGGGCGACGCCTTCGGCGGCTCCCTCTGCCACGGTCTGCTCGCCGGCTGGGACCTGGAGAAGACCATGCGGCACGCCAACGCGGCCGGCGCGATCGTCGCCTCCCGCCTGGAGTGCTCCTCCGCGATGCCGACCGTCGACGAGATCGAGGCCGCCGTAGAGGCGGGTGCCGTCCTGTGACCGTCGACGTCTCCGAACTCGTCCGGCTGCGCGCCGAGCGCCCCGAGGCGATCGCCGAGGCCGCCGCCCGCCGCCCCCGCCGCCCGCTGCTGGGCGACAACGGCCGGCTGATGATCGTCGCCGCCGACCACCCCGCCCGGGGCGCGCTCGGCGTCGGCGGCGACAAGCTGGCCATGGCCAACCGCGCCGAGCTGCTGGAACGCCTGATCCTGGCGCTGTCCCGCCCCGGCGTGGACGGTGTCCTCGCGACCGCCGACATCCTCGACGACCTGCTCCTCCTCGGCGCCCTCGACGGCAAGGTCGTCATGGGCTCGATGAACCGGGGCGGCCTGCAGGGCTCGGTGTTCGAGCTCGACGACCGCTTCACCGGCCACCGCGCCGAGGACATCGAGCGGCTGAACTTCGACGCCGGGAAACTGCTCCTTCGTATCGACTACGACGACCCGGGCTCCCTCACCACCATGGAGACCACCGCCCGCGCCATCGACGACATGGCGGCCCGCAGACTGCCGCTGTTCGTCGAGCCGTTCATCAGCCGGCGCACCCCCGAGGGCAAGGTCGGGAACGACCTCTCCGCCGAGGCCGTCACCAGGTCGATCGCCATCGCCTCCGGCCTGGGCGGCAGCTCCGCCTACACCTGGCTGAAGGTCCCGGTCACCGACAACCCCGACGACATGGCCGAGGTCATGGCGACCTCCACCCTCCCGGCCGTCCTCCTCGGCGGCGAGGTGGGCGCGTCCGCAGAGGAGCAAGCCGGGGCGTACGAGAAGTGGCGCGGGGCGCTGCAACTCCCCACCGTCCGGGGCCTGGTGGTCGGCCGTTCGCTGCTGTACCCGGCGGACGGGGACGTGGCCGCCGCCGTGGACACCGCCGTAGGACTGCTGTGAGGGCCGCATGAGCAACGACCTGTACGTGCCGAAGGGCACCACCGCCGACGCCGACCACGTCCTCGCCATCGACCCGAAGCGGGCCGGCTGGACCTACAGCAGTCTGCGGATCGTCGCACTGGAGCCGGGCGGCAGCCACTCCTTCACCACCGGTGAGAGTGAGTGGATCGTGCTTCCGCTCGAAGGCGGATGTACGGTGCAAACAGAAGAAAACGAGTTCCAACTCCTGGGCAGGGAAAGCGTGTTCGCGTCGGTCTCTGACTTCGCGTACGTTCCCCGAGACGCCCGGGTCACGATCGCCTCCGGCGCGGGAGGCCGCTTCGCCCTGGCAGGAGCGAAGTGCGAGCGACAACTCCCCGCCCGCTACGGCCCCGCGCCGGAGGTCCCCGTCGAAGAGCGCGGCAGCGGCACCCAGTTGCGTCATGTGCGCAACTTCGCCTCCGCCGACGCCTTCGACTGCGACAGGCTGATCGCCGTCGAGGTGATCACGCCCGGCGGCAACTGGTCCTCGTACCCGCCGCACAAGCACGACGAGCACCGGCCGGGCGAGGAGGCCGAGCTCGAGGAGATCTACTACTTCGAGATCGACGGACCGCACGGCTTCGGCTACCAGCGCGTGTCCCCCTCCCGCGAGGGCGGATCCGACGTCCTCGCCGAGGTCCGTTCCGGTGACGCCGTCCTCGTCCCCGACGGCTGGCACGGCCCGTCGATCGCCCAGCCCGGCCACGCCATGTACTACCTGAACGTCATGGCGGGCCCCGGAGAGACCCGCGAGTGGCGGATCTGCTTCCACCCGGCCCACGTTGAGAGCACAGGGGGTTACCGATGACGACCACCAGGCTTACGGTCGCCCAGGCGCTCGTCCGCTTCCTCGCCGCCCAGTACACCGAACGCGACGGCGTACGGCAGCGCCTCATCAGCGCGACCTGGGGCATCTTCGGCCACGGCAACGTGGCCGGCCTCGGCCAGGCGCTGATCGAGTACGGCGCCGACATGCCGTTCCACCAGGGCCGCAACGAGCAGTCGATGGTGCACGCGGCGGTCGGCTACGCCCGCCAGTCGGGCCGCCTCTCCACCCACGCGGTGACGACGTCCATCGGCCCCGGCGCGACCAACCTGGTCACCGGTGCCGCCCTGGCCACCGTCAACCACCTCCCGGTCCTGCTGCTGCCCGGCGACATCTTCGCGACCCGCGTCGCCGACCCGGTGCTCCAGCAGCTGGAGGTGCCGTACGCCGGCGACGTGTCGGTCAACGACTCGCTGCGCCCGGTGTCGAAGTACTTCGACCGGATCACCCGCCCGGAGGCCCTGATCCCGGCCGCCCTCCAGGCCATGCGGGTCCTCACCGACCCCGTGGAGACGGGCGCGGTCACCCTCGCGATGCCGCAGGACGTACAGGCCGAGGCGTACGACTGGCCGGACGAGTTCTTCGCCGAGCGCACCTGGGTCGTACGACGCCCGGGCGCCGACCCGACCGAGCTCGCCGAGGCCGTCCGGGTGATCCGCTCGGCGAAGCGCCCCCTGATCGTCGCGGGCGGCGGTGTCCACCACAGCCGCGCCGAGGAGGCCCTCGCCGAGTTCGCCGGGACCACCGGCATCCCGGTCGCCTCCACCCAGGCCGGCAAGGGCTCCCTGCGCCACGACCACCCCCAGGACGTGGGCGGCGTCGGCCACACGGGCACCGCCACCGCCGACGAACTCGCCCGCACCGCGGACCTGGTCATCGGCGTCGGCACCCGCTACACCGACTTCACCACCGCTTCCAACACCCTGTTCCAGGGCGAGGGAGTCCGCTTCCTCAACCTCAACATCGCCCCCTACGACGGCCACAAGCTCGCCGGCATCCCGCTGATCGCGGACGCCAGCAGCGGCCTGTCGGAGCTGACCGCGGCCCTCCGCATGCACAAGCACCGCGTCGCGGACGCGTACGTCACCGAGTACACGGAGGACAAGGAGCGCTGGGAGCAGCGCGTCGACGCCTGCTACGAGGCCGAAGAGCCCGACGTACGCCCGACGCAGCCGCAGGTCCTCGGCGCGCTCGACGCTCTCGCCGACGAGTCGGACGTGATCATCAACGCGGCCGGTTCGCTCCCCGGAGATCTGCACAAGCTGTGGCGGGCCCGCTCCCGGGACCAGTACCACCTGGAGTACGGCTACTCCTGCATGGGGTACGAGATCCCGGCGGCCATCGGAGTGAAGATGGCCGCGCCCGAGCGGAACGTCTGGGCGCTGGTCGGCGACGGCACGTATCTGATGATGCCGACGGAGATCGTGACGGCCGTGCAGGAGGGGATCGCGATCAAGATCCTGCTCGTGCAGAACCACGGCTACGCCTCGATCGGCGGGCTCTCGGAGTCCGTCGGCGGTGAGCGGTTCGGCACCGCCTACCGCTTCACCGCGCAGGACGGCACCTTCACCGGTGCGCCGCTCCCCGTCGACCTGGCCGCGAACGTGGCGAGCCTGGGCATGCGCGTCCTGCGCGCGAAAACCGTCCGCGAGCTGCGCGAGGCCCTCGCCGAGGCGCGCGCCGCCGACACTCCCACTTGTGTCTACGTGGAGACCGAAACGGCCGACACTGTGTCGGGCCCGCCGCCCGCGCAGGCCTGGTGGGATGTACCTGTCGCCGAGACCGCGACCCGACCGTCCGCGGTGAAGGCACGAGAGCTGTACGAACGGCACGTCTCCACCCGACGCCGCCATCTGTGAAGGAGTACTCGGTCATGACGAAGATCGTCAACCACTGGATCGGCGGCAAGACCGTCGAAGGCGCGTCGGGCACGTTCGGTCCGGTCACGGACCCGGCGACCGGCGCGGTCACCACCAAGGTCGCGTTCGCGACGGTCGACGAGGTCGACGCGGCGGTCGCGGCCGCCAAGGACGCGTACGTCTCGTGGGGCCAGTCCTCGCTGGCCAGGCGCACGGAGATCCTGTTCCGCTTCCGCGCCCTGCTGGACGCCAACCGCGACGCGATCGCCGAGCTGATCACCGCCGAGCACGGCAAGGTGCACAGCGACGCGCTCGGCGAGGTGGCCCGCGGCCTGGAGATCGTGGACCTGGCCTGCGGCATCAACGTGCAGCTGAAGGGCGAGCTGTCCACGCAGGTAGCGAGCCGCGTGGACGTCTCGTCCATCCGCCAGCCGCTCGGTGTGGTCGCCGGCATCACGCCGTTCAACTTCCCGGCGATGGTCCCGATGTGGATGTTCCCGATGGCCATCGCGTGCGGCAACACGTTCGTGCTGAAGCCGTCCGAGAAGGACCCGTCGGCCTCCATCAAGATCGCCGAACTGCTCGCGGAGGCCGGTCTCCCCGACGGCGTCTTCAACGTCGTCCACGGCGACAAGGTGGCGGTGGACCGCCTCCTGGAGCACCCGGACGTCAAGGCGGTGTCTTTCGTCGGCTCGACCCCCATCGCCCGCTACATCCACACCACCGCCTCCGCGAACCACAAGCGCGTCCAGGCCCTGGGCGGCGCCAAGAACCACATGCTGGTCCTCCCGGACGCCGACCTGGACGCGGCCGCCGACGCGGCTGTCTCGGCGGCCTACGGCTCGGCGGGCGAGCGCTGCATGGCGATCTCGGCGGTCGTGGCCGTGGGCACGATCGGCGACGAACTGGTGGAGAAGATCCGCGAGCGCGCGGAGAAGATCAAGATCGGCCCGGGTAACGACCCCACCTCCGAGATGGGCCCGCTCATCACGGCCGTCCACCGCGACAAGGTGGCCTCCTACGTCACGGGCGCGGCCGCCGAGGGCGCCGAGGTGGTCCTCGACGGCACCGGCTTCACGGTGGACGGCTTCGAGGACGGCCACTGGATCGGCATCTCGCTCCTCGACAAGGTCCCGACGACCGCGAAGGCCTACCAGGACGAGATCTTCGGCCCGGTCCTCTGCGTCCTGCGAGTGGACACGTACGAAGAGGGCGTGGCCCTCATCAACAGCTCCCCGTTCGGCAACGGCACCGCGATCTTCACCCGGGACGGCGGCGCCGCCCGCCGCTTCCAGCTGGAGATCGAGGCCGGCATGGTCGGCGTGAACGTCCCGATCCCGGTCCCCGTCGGCTACCACAGCTTCGGCGGCTGGAAGGACTCCCTCTTCGGCGACCACCACATCTACGGCAACGACGGCACCCACTTCTACACCCGAGGCAAGGTCGTCACCACCCGCTGGCCCGACCCGGCCGACGCCCCGGCAGGCGTGGACCTTGGTTTCCCGCGCAACCACTGAGCCCGTCCCGGGTGAGTTCCCGGAGGGACGGGCACGCCTGATACCGCGCCTGGTGTACGTACGAGGGGTCACGTACATCCCTGGGAGGGTGTGGAGTTCGGTCTGCGGTCGACAACTGTCCGACAGGTTGACCCCGTACCGTTGAAGCATGGATCTTCGACTGCCCGGTCTGCGAGGACCACGGCGGCCGCGACGGCTTCTCACCGCCGCGGCCGCCGTCGTCGTACTCGCCGGTGCCGGTACGTGGACGGCCGTCGCCGATGACGACGACCGGCCCGCGGTGCGCCACAGCGATCAGGTGATGTCCGTGGACGGCGTACGCCTGGACACCTCCTTCTTCACCTCCGGCGGCTCCGGCCGCCGCCCCGCCGTCCTCCTCGGACACGGCTTCGGCGGCACCAAGGACGACGTACGGCAGCAGGCCGAGGAGCTCGCCCGCGACGGGTACGCGGTCCTTACCTGGTCGGCGCGCGGCTTCGGCAAGTCCACCGGCAAGATCGGGCTGAACGACCCGAAGGGCGAGGTCGCCGACGTCTCCCAGCTGATCGACTGGCTCGCCGCGCAGTCCCAGGTCCAGCTGGACAAGAAGGGCGACCCGCGCGTCGGCGTGGCCGGTGCCTCGTACGGCGGCGCGATCTCCCTGCTCGCCGCCGGGTACGACGACCGGGTCGACGCCATCGCGCCCTCGATCACGTACTGGAACCTCGCGGACGCCCTGTTCCCCGACGGCGTGTTCAAGAAGCTGTGGACCGGGATCTTCTTCAACACCGCGGGCGGGTGCGAGAAGTTCGAGGCCGCGCTGTGCGCGATGTACCAGCGGGTCGCCGAGTCCGGCACCCCGGACGCCGCCGCCCGCGCCATGCTCGACGAACGCTCGCCGTCCGCCGTCGCCGACCGCATCAAGGTCCCCACCCTGCTGGTGCAGGGCCAGGCCGACTCCCTGTTCACCCTCGCCCAGGCGGACGCCGCCGAGAAGGCGATCAAGGCCAACGGCGCCCCCGTGGACGTCGACTGGATCGCGGGTGGCCATGATGGTGGTGATCTGGAGACCAGCCGCGTCCAGGCCCGCGTCACCGACTGGTTCGACCGTTACCTCAAGGGTGAGAAGAGCGTCGACACCGGGCCCGCCTTCCGAGTCACCCGCACCGGAGGCGTCGACTCCACCGACGGGACCGTCCCGCTGCGCGGCGCGAGCGGTGACAGCTACCCCGGCCTGGAGGGCGACCGGAGGAGCATCACGCTCACCGGCCGCGAGCAGTCCTTCGACAACCCCGCCGGCGCCAGCCCGCCCGCCATCTCCGCCCTGCCCGGCCTCGGCGGCACCGGCCTCGGCCAGCTCTCCGCGTTCGGCGTCGGCGTCTCGCTCGACTTCCCCGGCCAGTACGCCGCCTTCGAGTCCGCGCCCGTCAGCGGCGAGCTGCGGATCACCGGCGCCCCGACGGTCACCGTCCGGGTGAAGTCCACCAGCGACGAGGCCGTCCTCTTCGCCAAGGTGTACGATGTCGGACCCGACGGCAGCCGGCAGCTCCCCTCCCAGCTGGTTTCCCCGATCCGCGTCGAGGATGCCAAGGCGGGCAAGGACGTCACGATCACCCTCCCGGCGATCGACCACGACATCGAGGAGGGCCACCGGCTGAGCCTGGTCCTCGCCTCCACCGACCTCGGCTACGCCTCCCCGGCCGCCCCGGCGACGTACACGGTCTCCGTGAAGAGCGAGCTGCGGGTTCCGACGGCACCCGGAGTCACGACCGCCGCCGCCCCGCTCCCGTCCTGGGTGTGGTGGCTGCCCCTCGCGGGCGCGGCCGTCGCCCTGCTGCTCCTGCTCACCGGCCGCCGCCGCACCGCGATGCCGGCTCCCGACCCGGAACTCGCCGAGGTCCCGCTGCAGATCGCCGGCCTGAGCAAGAAGTACGCGGGCGGCGACCGCTACAGCGTCCGTGAGCTTTCCTTCCAGGTGGAGAAGGGCCAGGTGCTGGGCCTCCTCGGCCCTAACGGCGCCGGCAAGACGACCACCCTGCGCATGCTGATGGGCCTGATCAAGCCCGACGAGGGCGAGATCCGCGTGTTCGGTCACGCCGTCCGCCCAGGCGCCCCCGTCCTGTCCCGGGTCGGCTCCTTCGTCGAGGGCGCCGGTTTCCTGCCGCACCTCACCGGCCGGGAGAACCTGGAGCTGTACTGGAAGGCCACCGGCCGCCCCGCCGAGGACGCCCACATGGAAGAGGCCCTGGAGATCGCCGGGCTCGGCGACGCCCTGGCCCGCGCCGTACGGACGTACTCCCAGGGCATGCGCCAGCGCCTCGCCATCGCCCAGGCCATGCTGGGCCTGCCCGACCTGCTGATCCTCGACGAGCCGACCAACGGACTCGACCCGCCGCAGATCCGCGAGATGCGCGAGGTGATGATCCGGTACGCGGCCGCCGGACGCACGGTGATCGTCTCCAGCCATCTGCTGGCGGAGGTCGAACAGTCCTGCACCCACCTCGTGGTCATGGACCGGGGCCGGCTCGTCCAGGCCGGACCGGTCGGCGCGATCGTCGGCTCCGGCGACACCCTCCTCGTCGGCACCGCCACCCCCGTGGAGGAGCCCGTCCTGGAGAAGGTGGCCGCGCTGCCCGGCATCGCCTCGGCGGACCGCACCGACGACGGCCTGCTCGTACGGCTCGACGCCGGCGGCAGCGCCCAGCGCCTGGTCGCCGAACTCGTCCGGCTGGACGTCCCCGTCCAGTCGGTCGGCCCGCACCGCCGCCTGGAGGACGCCTTCCTCACCCTGATCGGGGGTTCCGCATGAGCACGCTCACCGAGGTCGCCTCCGGCTACCAGGCAGGCCGCACCCTGCCGTTGCGCGTCGAGCTGGTCCGCCAGCTCAAGCGCCGCCGCACGATCGTCATGGGCGGCATCCTCGCCGCCCTGCCGTTCGTCCTGCTCATCGCCTTCGCCATCGGCGGCGAGCCCGGCGGCCGCAACAACCAGGTGACCCTGATGGACACGGCCACCGCGTCCGCCGGCAACTTCGCCGCCGTCAACCTGTTCGTGTCGGCGGGCTTCCTGCTGGTCATCCCCGTCGCCCTGTTCTGCGGGGACACGGTCGCCTCCGAGGCCGGCTGGTCCTCCCTGCGCTATCTGCTCGCCGCGCCCGTGCCCCGGGCCCGGCTGCTGTGGTCCAAGCTCGTCGTCGGTCTCACGCTCAGCCTGGCCGCGATGATCCTGCTGCCGGTCGTCGCCCTCGCCGTCGGCACCGCCGCCTACGGCTGGGGACCGCTGGAACTGCCCACCGGCGGCACGCTGGACTCCGTCACGGCGGCGCAGCGGCTGGTGGTCGTCGTCGGCTACATCTTCGTGTCCCAACTGGTCACCGCCGGGCTCGCGTTCTGGCTGTCGACGAAGACGGACGCCGCCCTCGGCGCGGTCGGCGGCGCGGTCGGACTGACCATCATCGGCAACGTCCTGGACGCCGTCACCGCCCTCGGCGACTGGCGCGACTTCCTGCCCGCGCACTGGCAGTTCGCCTGGGCCGACGCCGTCCAGCCCAACCCCGAGTGGTCCGGCATGCTCCAGGGCACCGCCGTCTCCGTGACCTACGCCGTCGTCCTGTTCGCCCTGGCCTTCCGGGGGTTCGCCCGCAAGGACATCGTGTCTTAGACCGATTCGAGACCGGTCCGCAACCTCCCGTACCGCACGTTCCGGCCCCCTGCCCCGTCACAGTCACAGAAATCGACGGACACAGGGGGCACGGACGATGAAAACCCACCGCACACCGGCACTGCTCACCCTCGCCGCCGCACTGCTGCTCACCGGCTGCGGCGCCGGCGACTCCGACAGCAGCGGCGCGGCCTCGGACAGAGCGGCCCGCAGCGAGGCCTTCCCGGCACCGAGCGCACCCGCCACAGAAGTGGACGGCGACGAGGCCGCCCCCGACCACCTCTCCACCTTCGCCCTCGACGTCGACACCGCCTCCTACGGCTACGCCCGCCGCACCCTCGTCGACGGCGCGCTGCCCGACCCGTCGACGGTCCGCCCCGAGGAGTTCGTCAACAGCTTCCGCCAGGACTACGAACGCCCCGACGGCAACGGCTTCTCGGTCACCGTCGACGGCGCCCGCACCGGCGACCACGACTGGTCCCTGGTCCGCGTCGGCCTCGCCACCCGAGCCGCCGCCGACGAGAGCGAACGCCCGCCCGCCGCCCTCACCTTCGTCGTCGACGTCTCCGGCTCTATGGCCGAACCGGGCCGGCTGGACCTCGCCCGGCACGCCTTGGACACGATGACCGACCAACTGCGCGACGACGACTCCGTCGCCCTCGTCACCTTCAGCGCCGACGCCGAGACCGTCCTGCCGATGACCCGCCTCGGCGACCACCGCGCCCGCGTCCACGGCGCGATCGACCGGCTGGAGCCCGACGACTCCACCAACCTCGGCGCCGGGGTGGAGACCGGCTACGACACCGCCGTGGAGGGCCTGCGCAGGGGCGCCACCAACCGGGTCGTCCTGGTCTCCGACGCCCTCGCCAACACCGGCGACACCGACGCCGACGCGATCCTGGAACGCATCGACACCGACCGCCGCGAGCACGGCATCACCCTCTTCGGCGTCGGCGTCGGCAGCGACTACGGCGACGCCCTCATGGAACGCCTCGCCGACAAGGGCGACGGCCACACCACCTACGTCTCCTCCGAGGACGAGGCCCGCGAGGTGTTCTGCACCGACCTCCCACAGAACATCGAGCTGACCGCCCGCGACGCCAAGGCCCAGGTCGCCTTCGACCCCGAGACGGTCGCCGACTTCCGTCTCGTCGGCTACGACGACCGCGCGGTCGCCGACGACGACTTCCGCGACGACCGGGTCGACGGCGGCGAGGTCGGCCCCGGCCACACCGTCACCGCCCTCTACGCCGTCCGTACCCGGCCCGGCGCCGAGGGCCGCCTCGCCACCGCCACCGTCCGCTGGCTCGACCCCGACACCCGCACCCCGTACGAGACCTCCGGCAGCCTGAAGGCCGACGCCCTGTACGACTCACTGTCCGCGGCCCCCATCCGCTTGCAGGTCACGGCGACCGCCGCCTACTTCGCCGACGCCCTGCGCCACGCCGAGACCCCGCTGCCCGACGCCCCCTCCCTCGCCGAACTGTCCGAACGCGCCCACACCCTGGCCGCCCGCACCGAGGACGAGGACGTGGCCCGTCTCGCCCGGGCCATCGACCAGGCGGCCCGCATCGGCGGCTTCGACGAACCGTACGAGGGAGGCGACGGGGACGATCCGGTCCCGGCGGACGGCTGAGCGGACGGCTGGGCCCGGCAGGTCCGCTTGTCTTCACCCACACGAACGGCGGGCCACCGGAGAACCGGTGACCCGCCGTGCGGTACGTCGGACTGACGAGGCTCAGCCGTTCTGCGCGCCGTTGCCCGAGAGCAGCGCGATGTCGTCCAGGATGTGCGACAGCGGTTCGTCGCCCTTGGCCTGGGTGCTGTTCTCGACGCACTGCTGGTTCTGCGCGGCGGACAGGATCGGGGTGTCCTGGAGGAGCGTGCCGCCGCCGTCGAGCGTGGCGATGTTGGTCTTGGTGGGCAGGGCGAGACAGGGCTTGTTCAGCGACCCCTGAATCAGCGAGAGCTGCGGGCTCATGTCGCCGAACGTGGCCGAGTTGCCGAACTCCTGCGAGGCACCGTTGCCGCTGGCCGACGTCGTGCCGCTGTCGTCGCCGATGGCCAGGGCCTGCGGCGCGGAGGCGACGACGAGACCGGCCAGGGACGCGGCGACGGCCGCGGTCGCCCACAGCTTCTTCATGTTCATTCCCTTTCGAAAAGCGGACTCCCGGGGAGGAGCTGCGTGATCGTCAACGCGCCACCCCGGGTGAGAGTTGCGCATTTTGCCCCGATTGGCGTAGCGCATGGGGCTCAGTGGTTGGCGACGCCGTTGCCCGCGAGGAGCGAGATGTCGTCCAGGATGTGCGACAGCGGTTCGTCGCCCTTGGCCTGGGTGGAGTTCTCGACGCACTGCTGGTTCTGCGGGGCGGACAGGATCGGGGTGTCCTGGAGGAGCAAGCCACCGCCCTCGCCGGTGAGCGTGGCGGTGTTGAGCTTGGAGGGCAGGGCGACGCAGGGCTTGTTGAGGGAGCCCTGGATGAGCGCCATCTGGGGGCTCATCTTGCCGAAAGTGGCCGAGTTGCCGAACGACTGGTGGGCTCCGTTGCCGCTGGCGGACGTCGTGCCGCTGTCGTTGCCGATCGCCAGCGCCGGAGTCGCAACGGCGGCGGAGGCGCCGACGACGGAAGCGGCAACCGCGGCGGTGGCCAGAACCTTCTTGATCACTTACTGGTTCCCTTCTGAATGAACCCCGGCCATCGGAGCGCTCTGAGCAACTTCTCCCGCCGGGTTTGGTTGCTGCTGTTCACTCCGATGGCTCATTCCTCAGAGGAATCCGGCAGGGGTGCTCGACAGGCAATGTGTCGGCGCGTGCGGGCCGTCCGGCTTTTTATATGAAGACATTCGAGTGAATACCCCGAGCGCACGCGTTCGCCGCTTTCCCCGGCCGTCAATCTCTCGTGTGCAGCCTGCGGGTCATGGTGCGAGCCGATCCGAATGCGCTCGCTCGGTTCCGGCCGACAACGAGGCATGGCCGCAGAGAAGGGAATTTTCATGAAGAAGACTGCTGCTGTCGTAGCCGGTCTGGTTCTGGCCCTGGGTGGGGCCGCCGCTCCGGCCTTCGCCGATGCCGAGGCCCACGGTGTTGCCATCGGTTCGCCGGGCTTCCTGTCCGGAAACGTGTTCCAGGTGCCGATCCACCACCAGACCAACGTGTGCGGCAACTCGTTCGGCGGCGGGCTGTTGAACCCGGCCTTCGGCACCCTCTGCATCAACGACTGACGCTCCGCCACCCAGCCGTACGGCTGGCCGAGGCCGGTTCCGGGACACCTTTCGCGCGTTCCGGGGCCGGCTTTTCCCACTTCTTCAAGCAGGAAGACAACGAGAGTGCGACAGACCCTGAGAAAGGGGATGGTCGCGGCCGCCGCCGCGACGAGCATCCTGTACCTGGGCGGTGGCGCAGCCGTCGCCGACACGCACGAGGACGGTACGGCCACGAGTGCGCCGGGCGTGGTGTTGAGCACCCCCGACGCGACCCAGGAGGCCGAGCCCGCGAGCCCCACCCACGACACCCCGTCGTACAGCGACCAGAACTCCGGCCACCGAGGCTACGGCGACGACGACTCCTATCACGGCAGCCACGAGAAGCCCGGCTACGGCGGCGAGGAGAGCCCCGGTCACGGCGACCACGGGAAGCCCGGCCATGGCGACCACGGGAAGCCCGGCCACGGGGGTCACGAGAAGCCTGGCTACGGCGGCGAGGAGAGCCCCGGTCACGGCGACCACGGGAAGCCCGGTCATGGCGACCACGGGAAGCCCGGTCACGGGGGTCACGAGAAGCCCGGTCACGGTGATCACGGGAAGCCGGGTCATGGCGACCACGGGAAGCCCGGTCACGGGGATCACGACAAGCCCGGTCACGGTGACCACGACAAGCCGGGCCACGGTGACCACGACGGCTACGGCGACCACGGCAACGGCGGCCCCACCCACGGGGACGACGACTCCAGCCACGGCACGCACCCGCCGCACACCACCCCGCCGCACACCAAGCCCCCGCACACCACCCCGCCGCACACCACCCCGCCCCACACCGAGCCCCCGCACACGAAGCCTCCGCACACCACCCCGCCGGAGCACACCTACCCACCCCACACGACCCCGCCGGAGCACACCTATCCGTCGCACACCCACCCGTCGCACTCCTACCCGCCCCACAAGAAGCCGGAGCTGTCCCACACCGGCAGTGAGGCGATGCTGGCCGCCACGGGCGTCAGCGCCGCGCTGATCGCGGGCGGCGCCGTCCTGTACCGGCGAGGGCGGGCCGGATCCCGTCAGTGATCGCGCCGGGTGCCGGACGCCCTCGCGCCCGGCACCCGCGCCCCCGGTTCCCGCAGGCCCCGTCAGCGGCTGCCCGCCTTCTCGTCGTCCGTCTGTTCCGTCTGTTCCGTCTGTTCCGCCGCGGGCGGTGCCGCGGGTGCGGGCACCCGGGCGAGCAGGGCGGCCGGGCCGGGGTCCGAGGGGGCGGTGCGGGGGAGGCGGTCCCGCAGGCGCCGGGTGACGTGGGCGCACCACAGCCGCCGCATCGCACGGCCGGGCGCGGGGTCGTCCCCGGCGGACCAGGCCAGTTCGCGGCCGTGCGGGGCCGGGCGCAGCGCGGCGAGCGGCGCGTAGTTCTCGACGACGAACGTCCGCCCCGGCACCGGCTCCCCGGCCGGCAGCGGACGGTGGGTCAGATCCAGGTGCTGGGCGCGTACGACGTCCAGCCCGGCCGCGTCGGCGAAGAGCCGGAACTGCGCACCGGGACGGGGGTTGAAGTCGAGCAGGTGGTAGGCGCCGGTACGGCCGCACCGGCGGAAGTCCAGGTCGAGGATGCCCCGGTAGCCGAGCGTGTCGACGAGCCGTTCGGCGAGCGAGCCGACCTGCGGGTTCTCGGTCCACTCGCCCACCGCCGTCAGCCCGGCCCCGCGTGGCCAGGCGCACAGCTTGCGCCCCGGCCCGCCGCCGCGCAGCTCCCCGGAGCGGTCCGCGTACCCGTGGAGGAACCAGTCCCGGTCGGGGCCCGGCGGCAGGAAGGCCTGGAGCAGCAGCCGGCTGCCGGCTTCCGCCGTCCGCAGATACAGCTCGCGTGCGTCGTGGACGGAGCGCACGACGACCGTGCTGCGCAGTCCGGTGCCGGCCGGCAGCAGCCAGGGCCTGCTCCACTTCGCCACCAGCGGCAGCCCGAGGCGTTCCGCGGCACGGGCGGCCTGCTCGGCGCTGTCGGGGACGGCCGTCTCGGGGTGCGGTACGTCCGCCGCGGCGCACAGCGCGGCCAACTCGGCCTTGTCGGCGACCCGTTCGGGCACCGCGCCGGGCTGCTGCGGCAGCAGGTAGGAGGGTGCCAGTTCCTCGCGCAGCCGGGCCACCGCGACCGCGCCCGCGTCGTCCATCGGGATCAGTACGGCGGGGCGTTCGATGCGGGCGGCCACCCGCTGCAGGGCGGCGGCGATGTCGGCGGGCGTGGCGCCGGGCGGCGGCGGGGGATGCAACTGACGTACGAAACGGGACCTGCTCACGGGGCTTCCCGTCACGTCGGCGATCACGTGCACATCGATCCCGGCCCGGCCGAGCGAGCGCACGGCGCCGAGTGTTCCGTGGTGAAAGGGGTTCCGGTCGATCCGCAGCAGTACGGCGGGGACGCGGGTGTCGAGCAGCGACACGGGCAGTTCGCTTCCTGTGGTGGTGGGGGCCGGGTCGCCCGTACGGGCGAGTGAGGGCACTCGAAAGCCGTAACGGCGGCGACGCGGTCCTTTTTATGTGACTTTCATATGATTACGTGTCAGTAGGGCGTCCGCATCCCCCGTGACCCCCGCATCCCCCGTGATCCCCGTGACCCCCACGACCTCGTGTGAGTGAGGAGGAGCCGGCATGGCCCCACAGCAGCGATGTGCCCGGTCCCGACGGCCGGCCCTCGCCGTCGCCACGGCGGTGGCCGCGGTGTCGGTGGTACTGGCGTCCGGTCCCGGACTCGCCGTCACCGACCCCGTCCCGGTGCCGGGCGCGCTGCCGGCGCAGAGCGCGCAGCCGGTGCCCCCCGCAGCCCCGGAGTCCCCGGCGACCGCCGCGTCCACGCCCCCCACGTCCCCGGCCCCGGTCGTGGCTCCCACCCCGTCCCCCGTCCCGACCCCGTCCTCCGTCCCGACCCCGTCCCCCACCCCGTCGTCTCCCGTCCCGGCCGCCGACCCCACCCCCGCCTTCGGCGCCTACCTCGACTTCGGTGCGCGGGGTGTGGCCCGGATCGCCCAGCTCAGCGCCTGGCTGGGCGGGGCCGAGCTGCGGGTCGGACACACCTATCTGCCGGGTGACCAGTGGCGGAACATCGAGGGCCCGTCCGACTTCCTCGACGTGTGGGCGAAGTGGCGGCGGGAGAAGGACGACCGGATGCTCGTCCTCAACGTGCCCATGCTGGAGCGCAACGAGGAGGGCGTCTCCGACGCCGAGGTGCGCGAGCTGCTCCGGCGGGGCGCCGCCGGGGATTTCGACCACCACTTCCGCGCCCTCGCCGAGCGGCTGGTCGGACTCGGGGTGCCGGACACGGTGATCGTGCTCGGCTGGGAGATGAACGGCACCACGTACACCCACCGCTGCGGGCCGGACCCCGCGGCCTGGAAGACGTACTGGAGCCGGATCGTCACCGCCATGCGCGCGGTGCCGGGCCAGCGGTTCCGGTTCGACTTCACGCCCACCCGGGGCAAGGACGCCGTTCCGTGGACGGAGTGCTACCCCGGGGACGACACGGTCGACATCATCGGCATGGACGCCTACGACCAGCCGGCCGGACTCTCCTTCGACCGGCAGGTGTCCGAGCCGCTCGGCCTCCAGGAGCACGTCGACTTCGCCCGCGCCCACGGCAAGCCCGTCTCGTATCCCGAGTGGGGGCTGTTCCGCAACGGCGACAACGCGGAGTACATGCGGGGCATGCTCGACTGGATGGAGCGGCACGGAGCCCTCTACAACACGCTGACCGACTACTGCCCGCACGGGGTGTGGCAGTGCCGCTGGAACCCGAGGGCGTCCGCGGTCTACCGCTCGCTGCTGTCCGGCCGTACGGACGAGCGCACCCCGGTGACTCCCACGCTCCCGCAGCGCCCGGCGGACTGCTCGCCGCTCGACCTCGCGGCCTCGCTCGTCGGCAGCCTCGGCGCCAGGCTCTGCCTGCGGCTCGACGGGTGGTCGCGCGCCCGCTGAGCCCAGGGGGGCGCGCGGGACGCCGTCAGGTCCCGCCGGCACCGGCGTGCTCCTTCCGCCGCTCCCAGCGCAGCAGCAGTTCCTTGCTGCGCCGCCGTGCGGCCACGTCGCAGACGACCGCCGACAGCAGCGGGGCGGTGCGCCGCCGGGCCAGCAGCAGCCGCTGGTTGACGACCGGTTCGGGCCGCCAGTGGTGCTTGTACGGCTCGTTGCCGCGCAGCAGGCTCAGCGCGGCCCGTCCGCCGCCCTGGATGTGCTCGGCGCACGCGTCCAGCAGCATCACCGCCACGTCCGCCTTGCGTTCCCTCAGCCGGGGATGGGCGCCGTAGAGGTAGCCGCCCGCCAGCCGGTGGGACAGCAGGGTCAGATCGACCGCCACCACGTCGTCGTCCAGCCGGAACTCGGTGACCACCGCGTTCCCGGAGCGCACCATCGGGCCGACCGAGCGCACCAGGTGCTCGTGGAAGCGCGGGCGCAGATGTTCGCCCGTCACCTTGCGGCCCTGCCACTGCAGCCGGTGCAGTGCGAGGAGCCGGTGCAGCGCCGCGTCCACCTCGTCGGGCCGTACGGTGTGCCGCTCCACGCCCAGCGCGGTCAGCTTGCGCAGCTTGGCCCGCGCCCGCTGCTGGGCCTTCCCCGACGGCAGCCGGGCGACCAGCTCGTCCATGGGGACGGCCGGCAGCTCCAGGCACAGCGAGTCGCCCACCCTCCGGCGCGGCCCGCACCAGCGGTCGTAGACCTGTTCGGCCGCGCCGCCCGGCCGTACCTCGCGGAAGTCGATCAGCGCGGTGCGGGCGGCCGCCGCGAGGCCGCCGGTGAGCGCGTCGACGGCCCGCTCGCCGTGTTCGTCGTCGACGAGGACGTCCCCGTAGTCGGAGATCGCCTTGCCGAGCGGGACCAGCGAGGGGACCGGCCGGTGGACGGCCATCAGCGGGGCGACGGCGACGAGTTCGGCGCCGCCGCGGACCACGAGCAGACGCAGTCGCCCGCGCCTGCCGTAGGACAGCCACCAGGAGTGCAGCCAGGCGTGGCTCTGGAACGGGGTGGCCGCCGCGCACCGCCGGTAGAGGCGGTCCCAGGCGGGGCCGAGGCGGGCGAAGTCCCGCTCGTCGGTGACGAGTTCGGCGGTGAGCCCGGTGGTGAGTCCCGTGGCGGGTGACGGGTTGACGGGTTCGGTGACGACCCCCGTGCCGACTTCCGTGCCGACTTCCGTGCCGACTTCTGTGCGGTACGGCGGTTTCACAGCGCTCCATGGAGTTCGGCGGCGGGCGCGGTCGGGGCCGGTACGGCGCTCGGGGCGCCCGGCGTCTCCCGCTCCCGTTCCCGCCGCGGCCGCACCAGCAGCGCCAGGCCGCCGAGCAGTCCGCCCGCGCTCGCCCCCACCAGAGAGGTCAGCGCCGGGGACGGCGAGGACGGGTCGGTGGGCTTGACCGCGCGGGCGAACTGCTGGAGTTCGACGTTGGTGGTCTTCCGGGTGCTCCGCGCGTGCTCGGTGAGCGAGCGGGAGACCGCGTTGGCCATGTCCGCGGCCAGGCCGGGGCGCGGGGCGGTGGCGGTGATGGAGACCATCGGGGCGTCCGGCGAGGTCGCCGTCGTCACATGGCGCTGCAGCGTGCGCGCCCCCACGCCCGCCTCCGCCTCGGCGTCCCCGAGCACCGCGAGCTGGGTCGCGACCCGCCCGTAGGCCTGCGCGAAGCCCAGCGCGGACGCCGGGTCGGACTTCTCGGTGGGGACGGCGACGACGTAGGCGGTGGCGGTGTACATGGGCGGGGTGAGGGCGCCGTACGCGCCGCCGATCAGGCCGCCGGTGACCACTCCGGCGGCCAGCAGGGACCACGGCGGGAGCGACCTGGCGCGGCGGAGGGCGGTGGGGCGGCGGGGGTGCTCGGTCATGGGGAACTGACTCCCTGGGGGGTCGGGGAAGCGGAAGCGGAGGAGGAGGCGGGGAAGAGGACGGGGGACGGCAGGGGGCGTCCGGTGACGGCGGCCGTGTACACGTCCATGAGCCGGGCCGCGCTGCGGGCGATGTCGTAGCGGTGGGCCGCGTCGGGCGCGGTGCGCGGGCCGGGCGGTGCGGCGCGTGCCTCGGTGAGCGCGTGGGTGAACGCCTCGGCATCGCCGGTCACTCGGCGGGCGCCGGGGGCGGTGAGGCCGTCGAGCGCGGGGCAGGAGGCGTAGCGGACGGGCAGGCCGCAGGCCAGCGCCTCGATCACCGCGAGGCCGAAGGTCTCCTCGGGGGACGGGGAGACGAACACGTCCATCGCGCAGACGAGGGACGGCAGATCGGGGCCGGGGGTGCCGTCGGGGACGTAGGGGCGTTCGCCGGTGAGCAGGACGCGGTCCCCGACCCCCGTCTGCCGTGCGAGGCGGCGCAGTGCCTCCTCCTGCGGGCCGCCGCCGACCAGCAGCAGCCGGCAGTCGGCGGGGAGGGCGGCGAGAGCGCGGACGGCGACGTCGAAGCGTTTGCCCGCGGTCAGCCGGCCGATGCCGCCGACGACGTACGCGTCCCGGGGCAGGCCGAGGTGGCGGCGGGCGCGGTCGCGGGCGGCCGGGTCGAAGCGGAAGCGGGCCAGGTCGATGCCGTTGGGGACGACCGCGATCCGGGGCGACGGGACGCCCCAGGCGCGCAGCCGTCCGGCGACCGCGGGGGAGACCGCGACCGTGGTGCGGCCGAGGCGCTCACCGGCGAGGTAGAGCGCGCGGACCCCGGCGGTCAGCGGTCGGCCCTCCAACTGGGAGTCGCCCAGGGAGTGTTCGGTGGCGACGATCGCCCGTACCCCGGCGAGCCGGGCGGCCGGGCGGCCGTAGACGCAGGCGCGGTAGAGATGGGTGTGGACGAGGTCGTAGCCGCCGGAGCGGATGATCCGCGTCAGACGGGGCAGCGCGGCCAGGTCGCGGTTGCCGCGCATGCCGAGGTCGACGACCCGGACCCCGTCGGCCCGCAGCCCGTCCGCCACCGCGCCGGGGTTCGTCAGCGTGACGACCTCGCACTCGGCCGGCAAGTGCCGCAGCAGCAGCCGCAGTTGCTGCTCGGCCCCGCCCACGCCGAGGCCCGTGATGATGTGCAGGACCCTCACCGCGGCGCCTCGACCCGGCGGCGGCGCAGCGGGTGCAGCCGGTACTTGAGGAGGAGGCGCGCGGAGGTGTCGTTCTGGCCGACGTGGACGCGCGGGAAGGCGTACGGGCCGGTGAGCGGGCCGGGGTCGATCGCGCAGGCGTAGGTGTATCCGGCGTCCCGTACGGCGTCCACGGCGCGCCGGTCGATCGTCCCGTAGGGGTAGCAGAAGCCGGCGGGCGGTGTGCCCAGCAGTTCGGCGAGGGCGGTGCGGCTGCCGGTGGTCTCCGCCTTCAGGGTGGGGTCGTCTGCGCGGGTGAGGTCGGTGTGGGTGAGGCCGTGCGAGCCGATCTCGACGCCCTCGGCGGCGGCCTGCCGGATGCCGTCGGCGGTGAGCAGCGGTTTGCGCGGGCCGAGCGGGTCCCAGGCGTTGTCGCCGCCGTACCGGCCGGGCAGCACGAACAGGGTGGCCGTGCAGCCGTGGCGGCGCAGGACGGGCAGGGCGTGGGTGAGGAAGTCGGCGTACCCGTCGTCGAAGGTGAGGCCGACGAGTCCGGAGCGGGCGGGCGCGGCGAGCAACTCCGCCATGGAGACGCCCTTCAGGCCCCGCCGGGCCAGCCAGGCCAGCTGCCGGTCCAGCCGTTCGGGTGTGACCGT
This sequence comes from Streptomyces sp. T028, assembly GCF_048159505.1. NCBI lineage: Bacteria > Bacillati > Actinomycetota > Actinomycetes > Kitasatosporales > Streptomycetaceae > Streptomyces > Streptomyces sp. T028. The sequence goes on along the minus strand of NZ_JBLRVZ010000017.1, from coordinate 38,882 downwards.
GACGCGGTACGGGTCGTCGGCGCGGTCCTCGGTCACCGAGTGGTACATCGCCACCCAGGGGACGGAGCTGCGTCTGGTGCTGTCAGGAGCGGCCATGGGAGAGCCTTCGGGTCGCGGAACGGACGGAACGGAGTGCGCGGGCGACGCCCTGGACGCCCAGGGCCCGGCCCAGCAGGACGAAGACGACGGTCACGGTGAGCCCGCCGGCGACGAGCCCGGCGAGGGCGCCCGTGCAGCGGGCGGTGACGAGGATCCCCGCCACGGTCGCGAACAGCGCGGCGAGCACCGGGCGGCCGAGTTCGAGCAGCACGGCCCGGGTGTGGAGGGGGACGCTGCGGGGGCCGGTCCCGGCCAGCAGGATCAGCGCGGTGACGGTGATCCCGGCCGCGTTGGCGACGGCGATCCCGTACACCCCCCAGGGGCCGACGGCCGGCGCGCCGACGGCGGACGTCAGCAGGATCCCGGTGGCCATCGCGCCCACCGGGTACCAGCGGCCGCGGCCCCCCGAGAAGTAGGAGCGGACGAGGACACCGGTCAGGGTCTGGCCGAGCAGCCCCAGCGCGTACACCCGCATCACACCGGCCGTCGCGGCCGTGTCCTGCGCGGTGAACGCGCCCCGCTGGAAGAGGAGTTCGATGATCTGCGGGGCGCAGGCCACGACGGCGGCGGTGCCGAGCAGCACGATGCACGAGGCCAGCGACAGGTCCCGCTCCACCCGGGTGCGGGCCCGCTCGGTGTCGCCCTCGGCCAGTGCCCGCGCGACCACCGGGTAGGTGACCGTGCACACCATCACCGACAGGATCATCGGCATCTGGGCGACCTTCTGGGCGTAGTTGAGGTGCGAGATCGCCCCGGCGGGCAGGTTCGAGGCGAGGAACCGCTCGACGAGGACCTGCGACTGCCGGCACAGCGCGAAGAGCAGCACGGTGACGAGGAGCGCGGTGTCGAGGGGCCGGGGTTCCTCCCCGGAGACCTCCTGCGATTCCGACCGCTTCCTCAACTGCCGTAACAGAGAGGGCAGTTGTACGGCGACCATCAGGAGGCCGCCGACCGCGACCCCGGCCGCCGCCGAGCGCACCCCCCACCGCCCGCCGAGCGCGAACATCCCGGTGACGATCCCGACGTTGTACGCCACGTAGATCGCGGCGGGCGCAACGAACCGGCGGTGCGCGCGCAGGGCGGCGCTGCAGTACCCGGCGAGCCCGAAGCTGACCACGCAGGTCGCGGTGAGCCGGGTGCAGTCGACCGCGAGCGCCGGGTCGGGCAGCCCCGGGGCGAGGATCCCCACCAGCTGGGGGGCGATGCCGGCGAGCAGCGCGCCGATGGCGACGAACGCCAGCGACAGCCGCGGGAGGGTCCCCGCGACCAGGGCGCGCACCGGATCGCCGGGGGCACCCTGGGAACGGCGGGCCAGCGCCATGCTGAACGCCGGGATCAGCGCGAACGCCAGCCCGTCCTCGATGAGCAGCGTGGCCGCGAACTCCGGCACGGTCCAAGCGACGAGAAAGGCGTCCGTGTCACTGCCCGCCCCGAACAGCCGCGCCAGCGCCTGGTCCCGGACCAGCCCGAGCAGCGACCCGGCGACCGAGAGCGCGGCGGTGACGAGAGCGGCCTTGGCGAGGAAACCCCGTGAGGCCGGGGGGAGTTCGGGGGGAGGGGGGAGTTCGGAGGGCGGGGTGGGTTCGGAGGCCGGGGGGAGTCCGGCGGGCCCTCCGGCACCGGGGCCCTCCCCGGCCGGGGAGGTGTCGCGGGCCGACGGCAGGGCCGAGCCGCCGCGGAGATCCATCAGAAGGGCCCTGGGTGTCCGTCGGGGCGGCCGGGACGGCGTCACCGTCACGCGCGGGCCTCCCCGGCTTCCGGAGTCCGTGCGGGGGGTTCGGTGTCCCGGTCGCTGCCGGTCTCCCCTCCGACCAGCGCCCACCACGCCACCAGTCCGAGGGCGACGGCGGTCAGCACGGTCGAGGGGCCGCCGATGTCGGCGTACACGAAGTCGGTGAGCTGCCAGACCAGGAGGCCGCACGCGATGAGGGCGCAGTCCGGACCGGGGCCGCGGCGGCGGGCCCGGAACAGGCCCCGCAGGGCGCAGACCAGCAGGGCCAGCCAGCTCCCGGCGAGGGCCAGCAGTCCGATCAGGCCCTGCTCGCCGAGGACCAGCAGATACATGTTGTGCGGGGACAGCAGCGGCTGCCGTACGAAGCCGGAGCCCGCGCCGTCGGTGTCGCTGCCGGAGGACAGGGCGAGGGAGGCGTACGCGTCGCGGTGCTCGGGGAAGCCCTTCAGCCCGACACCGGTGAGCGGATGCTCGCGCCACATGCCGACGGCGGCCGCCCACATCGTGTACCGGTCGGTGACCGACTGGTCCGGGGCGTCCGTGACCCGCGTGATGCTGCCGACCCGCTCCTGGAGCATCGCCGAGCCGACGCCGAAGCCGCCGACCAGCACCACCCCGGCCGCGACCCCCACCGCGCCCACCTTCAGCGCCCGCCGCGCCCCGGCCAGCACCAGCTGCGCCGAGCAGGTCACCGCGGTCGCGATCCAGGCGCCCCGGCTGAAGGACAGCGTGAGCGGCACGGTCAGGGCGAGCGCGGCGAGCGCGGAGACCGTCCGCTGCCGTACGGGGGCCCGGCCCAGCGCCAGCCCCACCGCGCAGACCAGCCCGAAGGACACCACCGTCGCCATGCCCATCACGTCCTGCGGGCCGAAGGTGCCGACCGCGCGGATCGTCTCGCCCTGGTAGGAGGCCCCGGTCCCGGTGACGAACTGATGGACCCCGACCGCGCCCTGCCAGCCCGCCAGAGCGACGAACGACCAGGCCAGCACGCGCAGATCGCGCCGGTCCCGCACGAGCAGCAGCACGGCGGCCGGGACCAGCACGAACACCTGGAGATAGCGGCCGAGGCCGGCCAGCCCCTCGCCCGGCGAGGGCGCGCCCGTCGCGGCGAGCGCGAGCCCCGCCACCGGCAGCCCCAGCACCACGGCGGCCCTACGGGACAGGGGGCGCCGCCGCTGCCGTAGCAGCCGGACCGCGCAGAACAGCACGACGAGCGCGGACACCGCGTCGGCCGGCCCGGCACCGCCCTCCCCGCCGGGCGCGACGGGCAGGGCCAGCAGGGCTGTCACGGCGACGACCGGCAGCACCGGCGACAGGGACCGGACGGCGCCCGGGAGGGGCAGGGCGTGGGTCATGGGCGGGCTCAGCTCCCCGTCGGTCGCACGAGCGCGGCCGCGGTGCGCAGCAGGATGCACACGTCCTGCCACAGCGACCAGTTGTCGATGTACGCGTTGTCGAAGCGGGCCCGGTCCTCGATCGAGGTGTCGCCGCGCAGCCCCTGCACCTGGGCGAGCCCGGTGATGCCCGCCCGCATCCGGTGACGGGCCGCGTAACCGGGATAGGTCTGGCTGAACTGGCCGACGAAGAAGGGGCGTTCGGGACGCGGCCCGACCAGGCTCATGTCGCCCCGCAGCACGTTCCACAACTGGAGCAGCTCGTCCAGCGAGGTCCTGCGCAGAAACCGGCAGAACGGGTTCATCCGCACCTCGCCCGCCACACTCCAGCGGGTCGCGGACTCGTGCTCGTCGACCGGACGGTGGGTACGGAACTTCAGCAGCGTGAACGGCCGTCCGTCCTTGCCGACGCGTTCCTGGCGGAAGACGACCCCCGGCCCGTCGGTGCACCGCAGGACCCCCGCGCACACCAGCAGCAGCGGGCTGATCAGCAGCAGCGCCACCCCGGACACGGTGACGTCGAGAAGCCGTTTGCCGAGGCCGCCCCGGTGCCCGTGCCCCAGGTCGAGGCGGCGGCAGGCGAACCCGGCGAGCCGCTCCCGGCCGGTGTACGAGGGCGAGTCGGCGTCGACCTCCCACACCGTGCAACCGGAGTCGGCCAGTGCCCGCAGCAGCGGGCCCTGCTGGGTGCGGACGGCGGGGTGGACCAACAGGACGTCCCGGACGCCGTTCTGGATGAGGGCCCGCTGCACCTCCTGGCCGGTGGTCAGCACCGGCAGCCCGTCGGTGCCGTCCGGCCGCTCCGCGACCACACCCACCGGCTCCACCCCGCAGCGCGGATGGCGCAGCACGGCGGCGGCCACCCGCTGGGCGGTCGCGGCGGGCCCGATGACGAGCGCGGCGCGCGGACACCGGACCAGTGCCCGTCGGCGGCGCAGATGGACGAGCGCACGCCCGGCGCAGGCGGCCAGGGTCTGCGCGGCGAAGCCGGTCAGCAGGGTGTGCGCCGACAGCGTGTGCGCCGGGTGCCAGGCCGCGGCGAGCGCCCCGAGCGCCAGCCAGACCACCATGATCCGGCCGCAGACGGTGGGCAGTTCGTCCAGCACACCTCTCACCGCGGGCTGCGGTCTGCGCCGCACCGCTAAGGCCAGTGCCACCAGCACGGCCGACAACGCCGGGTGATGGCCCGCCCCGAGCAGTACCGCCCCGCCCGCCGACGCGGCGACGCCGTCGGCGAGCAGCAGCGGGGGCTCGGCGGGCCGGGCGAACGGACGCCGGGCGGGGAACCGGAGGCCGGTGCCGCCGCTCTCCGGCCGGGGGACGATCGACAAGGGCGGATACCCGGGCTGCGCGCCGGCCGAGGTGACGGTGGATTCCGCAGTGCTTTCCGCAGTCACGGGTGGATGGGCTCCCTGGACTCGGTGGACTCGGTGGGTACGACCAGCGGCGCGGGCACCTGGCACAGCAGGTCGCGGTACACGTCCGCGACCGCCGCCGCCGTACGCCGCACGTCGTGCGTGGACAGGACGTGTTGGCGTCCCCGCTCGCCGAGCGAGGCCCGCAGCGGCGCGTCGGATAGCAGAGCGGCGACCGCCCCGGCCAGCCCCGCCGGATCGCCGGCGGGCACCAGACAGCGGGACGCGAGCGCGTCGGGGAGGCTCTCCCGGGCGCCGTCCACGTCGGTCACCACCACCGGCCGCCCGCAGGCCAGCGCCTCCAGCGGGGCGAGCGCCATGCCCTCCCAGCGGGAGGGCAGCACCACCAGGTCGGCGGCCCGGTACCAGGGGGCGGTGTCGTCGACGGCCCCCGCGAACAGCACCGACTCCGGCGCCCCGGACCGCAGCCGCTCCGCGTCCGGCCCGTCCCCGACGAGCACCAGCCGCGCCCCGGGCACCGTCCGCACGACGTCCGCCCACGCCTGAAGCAGCACGTCCTGCCCCTTCTGCCGGCACAGCCGCCCGACGCACACCGCGAGCGGTGCGGCCGGGTCGAGATCCGGCAGGAGGGCGGCGCGTACGGCGTCGGCCGCACCGGGGCGGAACCGCTCGGTGTCGACGCCGTTGGGGACGACGCTCCACCGGCCGGTGATCCCGGCGCGCAGCCCGGTCGCGCGCTCCGCCTCGCTCACGCACAGCAGCCGGCCGGCCCAGCGCGCCCCGAACCGCTCCCACCTCAGGGCGAGCGCCGCGGTGGCCCCGCCGACCGCCTCGAAGGACCAGGCGTGCGGCTGGAACACCGTCGGGATCCGCCCCCGTACCGCGAGCCGCCCGGCCAGCCCCGCCTTCGCACTGTGGGCGTGCACCAGTGCGGGGCGTACCCGGTCGAGCAGGCGTACGAGCCCGCGTACCTCACCCGGCAGCGAGGCCCCGGGGGACCGGGTCGCCTCCCAGCGCCGCACCTGTGCGCCCAGTGCGCGCAGGCCGTCGGCGAGGGGACTGTCGGGGCAGGCCACGGTGACGTGCAGCCCGGCCGCGAGCTGGGCCCGCGCCAGGTCGGTGACGACCCGGGCGACACCGCCGTCCACGGGCTGGGTGAGATGCAGGACCCGGGTCCCGACGTCGGGTTCTGGCTGGTGCATCGCGCGGTTTCCTCGCTCACGGTGGCGCTCGGGACGGGCGGGAACGCGCCGACTGCTTCGTCCGCGTGCCGGCGGTCGCGAAGAGCGCCCCGGTCCACGCCGCGTCCCCGTGGAAAACGAGCCTGAACCTCCGCTGGTCACCACCCGGCCACAACCCGCGCCGAGATCGAACACGTCACCGCAACAGCCCAGGGCGTCGGTATGCGCCGGGGAATGCGCCGCCGGAGCCGCCCCGGCCCGCTGATCACGGTGTTCAACACATCGTCAGATGGATAGACCGGTCGGCCGGATGTCGAGGTGGAAGCGGTGGGGGTGGGCGGTGGTCGAGCGAGTGAGCGATTCAGTTCACTCCTTCGGCGGCACAACCCCCGGCGGCGCAGCGCGTTGACACAGCGCCGGGCGTCCCCGCCCGGGTGTTGGTGTGAAAGAACCGGCAAAACCCCGTCAAAACCCCAAGGAGTACCTCTCCATGTCGCGTATCGCGAAGGGCCTGGCCCTGACCTCCGTTGCCGCCGCGGCCGTCGTCGGCGCCTCCGGCATCGCCACCGCCGACAGCGGCGCGTACGGTGTCGCCGAGCACTCCCCGGGCCTGCTGTCGGGCAACGTCCTGCAGTACCCGATCCACGACGCGTTCAACGAATGCGGCACCACCTACAACGTCACGGGCCTGCTGAACCCGGCCTTCGGGAACACCTGCGTCAACGACTGACGTCACGTCAACGACCGGCGTCACGTCACGTCCTCGTCGAACGGCCGCGCTCCCGCCGGGAGTGCGGCCGTTCGGCTTGTCCCTCCCCGGATGGCGCACGGAACGTGACCACCTGTTGCGGAGCGCCCCTGCTCCTTTCACGGTGGGTCACAGGATCCGACGCACCTCGAAAGGGACCCCCATGCGTGGCCTGCCCGTACGGCGTATCGCCTCCACCGCACTCTGCGCCTCCCTCGTCCTCGGTTTCGCCGCTCCCGCCGCCTTCGCGGCCGGCACGGCCCCGGCGGCCACCGCGTCGCTGCCCGCCGACCCCGAAACCGACGTGCTCACCGCGCTGCAGACCACGGTGGACCAGCTGCTCGCCGCCGCCACCTCCGCCGGCGTCACCGACGTCGTCCCCACGGCCGCGGGGGTCGTGAACGGTCTGGCCGACCTGGCCGACCTGGCCGACCTGGCCGACCTGGCCGACCTGGCCGGCGTGGTCGCCGCCGCGCTGAGCGACGCGCTGACCGCCGCGGGCCTGCCGCTGCCGGGCCTGCCGCTGCCGGGCGTGCCGCTGTCGGGCGTGCCCGGGTCGGCCGGCCTGTCGGTGTCGACGTCCGAGGTACCGGCGGCCGCGCCTTCCCTGCCGACGGCAGCGCCCTTGGCTCCCGCGGCCGCACCCTCCCTCCCGGCCTCCGTCGCGCCTTCGCTGCCGGCCGCCGCCCCGTCCCTCCCGGCCGCCGCGCCGGTGCTTCCGGCGGCCAACCTGCTGCCGGCCCCCTGACGGGCCGTCCGTGCCGTTTCCGCATCCCACGGGGATCGTTGTGCACGGCGTCAGCACTCCCCGTGAAAGGAACCCGATGAAGTCCCTGAAGGCCGCCGCCGTCGTCGCAGGGTCCGTCGTCCTCGCCGGCGCCGCCGCACCCGCGTTCGCCAACGACTCCGCGGACCTCACGCCCACCAGCCTCAACGGCGCCGTCGACACGATGACCAAGCGTGGTCTCACCGCGCGGGACGTGATGCCGCTGCAGAGCCAGTCGAACGCGCTCGACACCGAGAACAAGGGCTCCCTGCTCCACACCGCCAACGGCACGGCGAACGCCCTCAACCAGCACGCCAAGCTCCTCGGCGGGCTCCCCCTGAACGGCTGACGTCCCCTTCGCGGAGGGCCGGTCCCGCACGGGCTGGACCGGCCCCGGACGCGGGTGAGGGAACACTCCGGGAACGACGTCCCTCGTTCGTGTGGAGCACCCTTGAGGCGTCCCCCGGTCGGGTGAGAACACCCTCGGCCGCCCGCCGTAGCGCTTGTAGGGTCGCGCGGTGACCTCAACCCCAAGCGCAACCCGCCCCTTCCGCGTGGCCGACCTGGGCACCCTCGTCGTGCTGCCATGGAGCGGCGAGGCTCCCGACGGCAGCGACATGCCCTATCTGCTCGCCTACTCCCTCGGCGACGCGGACGGCGGCGCCGCGACCACCGCCGCCGCCATCGAGCGGCTGCTCGCCGACAACGGCCTGCCCGTCGGCGGCGATCTCGTCGACGGCAACGTACGCCCCAGCCTGCCGGTCACCCTGCTCGTCACGGCCGGCGCGGCCGTGCTCAACATGCCGATGCTCAACGCCCAGTGCGTGCCCCCGCCCGAGTGGCTGGACGCCGTCGAGGCCCGCGGCTACGCCTACCTCATCTTCACGACCCGCCCATGGCCCGAGGCCGTCCCCGGCAGGGCCGTCGAGCCCGAGGCGCTGACCGCGTTCGCGGGCGACGAGGACACGCTCACCGCCGCGGCCCACGTCGTGCTGCCCGCCCGTAGCCTGCGCGGCTGACGTCCGTGCCGGGGGCAGCCGACCCGAGGCACGCGCACCGCAGGCCCGGGCGGGTGGCGGGCTCCGGCCGCGCCTTCGCCGTGCTGCTCGTCCTGAGCGGCGCGGCCGGACTGCTGGCCTCCTGGGTCATCACCCTCGACAAGTTCAAGCTGCTGGAGGACCCCGGCTTCACCCCGGGCTGCAGTCTGAACCCGGTGGTGTCCTGCGGCAGCGTGATGACGAGCGACCAGGCCTCGGCGTTCGGGTTCCCCAACCCGATGCTGGGCCTGGTGGCCTACGGCATCGTCGTGTGCGTCGGCATGAGCCTGCTGGCCGGCGCCGCCTTCCCCCGCTGGTACTGGCTCACCTTCTCCGCCGGCTGTTTCTTCGGCGTCGGGTTCGTGTCCTGGCTGCAGTTCGAGTCCCTGTACCGGATCAACGCGCTGTGCCTGTGGTGCTGTCTCGCGTGGATCGCCACGATCGTGCTGTTCTGGTACGTCGTCTCCTTCGACGTACGCGAGGGATTCCTGCCGGCCCCGCCGGCCCTGCGCACGTTCTTCGCGGAATTCACCTGGGCCGTGCCCGTGCTGCATCTCGGCGTCGTCGGCATGCTGATCCTGACCCGCTGGTGGGATTTCTGGACGAGCTGACGATGTGGTCGTAGCACTACTGCGGCAATCGGGGGAATCGTGAACTGGTGCCGTTTCCCTGCTCGTTGTCCGGTACGGACGCACCGACCCGCACCGCCCCCAGAACCTGACGAAAGGGCCCGTACCCGAGATGAAGCCGACCACCCGAGGAACCCTCGCCGCCGTACTGACATGGGTGGCCGCCGCGGCCGGAGCAGCCCCCGCGACCCCCGCCGCGGCGGTCGGCACGGTCCCCGTCCCCGTCCCGCTGAACGGCCTGGAGAACTCCCTCGGCATGGAACTGCCCCAGGCCGGCGGCGAGATCCCGGTGCCGGCGACGGGCTCGCCCGAGGGCCCGCGCCATGCCGAGGACCGGCTGATCCCCGAGCGGGCCGTCCCGCAGCTCCCCGCCGGCGCCGGTCTGCCCGGCGCCGGCGTACGGGCTCCCCTGCCGGAGACCCTCGGGAACGGCTTCGAGAACCTCGGGCTCGACGCCCCCGCCACCGACGTACGCACGCTCGGCCCCGGCCTGGCCCTGGACGCCCCGCTCACCCCGCCGAACCCGGACAACTTCGGCCTCCCGGACCCCAAGCTGCCCCAGGCGGGCGTGCTCACCCCCGTACTGCAGGCCGCACCGGCCGCGAACCTCGGGATGGGGCAGGGCCTGTAGCACCCGCGCGGACGGCAGGGCCGGTGACACCGGCGCCGACGACCGAGTGACAACGGGCCCGGACGGCATCCCGTCCGGGCCCGTCCGTGTGCTTCGCGGTGACCCTGCGGGCCGCCGGGCGGTTACCGCTACGGACAACCGCACCCGAGGAGGAGCACCCCATGGTCGTCAACGCCGACCGAGTACCCGTACCCACCAGGCAGCCGGGAGCGGCGAGAGCCGGAACCCGGCGGGAGACGCTGCGCGGACTGCTCGGCGTCGCCGCCGGCCTCGCGCTCGTCCCGGTCGTCGCCGCCTCCTGGCCACCGGACCCCACGGACGGCGCGGGAGACACGGGCGACACGGGCGACGCGGGCGACCGGGCCGGCGTCGGCTTCGACGAGATGTACCGCGGACGCCGTATCCAGGGCGTCCTCATCCCCGTCGGCCGCTCGGCCGCCGGGGGTGCCCAGTGGGAGGTCACCGTCGACGGCCGCCCGCTGCACCTCATGCGCCGGGCCGACGGCACCTGGCTGAGCATGGTCGACCACTACCGCTCGTACCGCACCCCGCTGGAGGCCGCCCGCGCCGCCGTGGACGAGCTCGGGCCGGGCGAGATGCTCCGCGAGGGCGACGACCCGGCGGACGGCGGCCACCTGCACCACATGGGGGGACGCCATGGTCTATACGCGTAAGGACGTCAGCAGACTGACCGCCGGCGAGCGCCGACGGTTCGTGAAGGCGATGCTGGAGGTCAAACGGCGTGGCGAGTACGACGAGTTCGTACGGATGCACATCGACTACTACGTCTCCGACGGCGAGGGCGGCCTGCGAACGGCCCACATGGCGCCCTCCTTCCTGGCCTGGCACCGGCGGTTCCTGCTGGACCTGGAGAGGGCGCTGCGCCGGGTCGACTCCTCGGTGACCGTGCCGTACTGGGACTGGACGCGCAACCGCACCGCGGCCTCCACGCCCTGGACCGATGACCTCCTCGGCGGCAACGGACGCCGCTCCGACCGCCGGGTCACCACCGGGCCGTTCGCCTACGCCACCGGCAACTGGACCATCAAGGAGAACATCACGGACGGCGCGTTCCTCACCCGGGACCTCGGCCGCGCCGCCAACCCCATCGAACTGCCCACCGCGGCCGAACTGGAGTGGGCCCTGAAGGACCCGGTCTACGACACCGCGCCCTGGGACTCGACGGTCACCGAGGGCTTCCGCAACAAGCTGGAGGGCTGGGGGACCGGCCGGGGCAGCGCCGCCTGGCGCAACCACAACCGGGTGCACCGGTGGGTCGGCGGGGAGATGCTGGGCGGCGCGTCCGTCAACGACCCGGTGTTCTGGCTCCACCACGCCTTCGTCGACCTGGTGTGGACCCGCTGGCAGGCCCGCCACAGCAGCCACCGCTATCTGCCCGCCGCACCGCCCTCGTCGGAGAGCCGGCAGTACCGCCGGGTCGTCGCCCGCCACGAGAAGCTGCCGCCCTGGAATGTGACGCCGAATCAGATGGAGGACGTGTCCGGGATCTATCGGTACGCGTAGGTCCGTACGCGTGGGCCCGTACGTGTAGGCCCGTACGTGCAGGCCGTACGCGTGGTGGTGGTGGACGCGCGAGAGCCCCGGCGCTCGAGGTGCCGGGGCTCCGCTGATGCGTGGGGACGCGTGCGTCAGTTGCCGTAGCCGGCGCCGCCGTGCTTGCCGCCGCCGTGGCGGTTGTGGCCGTAGTCGCCGCCGTGCTTCTTGCCACCCTCGTCGTGGCCGCTGGCGTTGATGCAGGTGTTGCCGAAGGCCGGGTTCAGCGCACCGGTGAAGTTGACGGTGTTGCCGCAGAAGTTCACCGGCATGTGGATCGGAACCTGGACGACGTTGCCCGACAGGACTCCCGGCGAGCCGACGGCCGCACCGTGCGCACCCGCGTCCGCCATGGCCAGGCCGGCCCCACTGACCACTGCGGCGCCGGTGCCGAGGGCAACGGCGGCCACCTTCGCGATGCGAGACATCACGTTCTCCTTAAAGTGATTCGGTTCGCGCGACAGCAGGGAACGCCGTCGCACACGCCGTTCAACGCGACCGGCCCGACCGGGTCACGGCACGGCGGTCCGGATCACCCTTTTTGAACAGGAGAGACGTACAGACGGGTGCCTAGGCGGCCCGGAGGTGTGTCGCCACGAAGTCGGTGAGCGTGGCGATGGACTGCAGGCTGTCCAGGCTCAGGTCCAGCGCGGCGACGTCCACCCCGAACCGGGCGTCGATCGCGCCCAGCAGGGTCACCCCGGCCAGCGAGGTGAGGGCGATCTCCGGGCCGAACAACTCCGTGTCCGCGGGGAGTTTCCCCACCACGTCCGGGTCCAGACGGGCGGCCTCGGCGATCATCGAGCGCAGTTCCCGCTCCACACCGGCGGGGTCCTGGATGGCGGGGTCCTGGATGTCCGTCACGCCTCGGCGTCCTCTCGGTCGGATACGTGCAGATAAGGGGGCGGCTTCGGGAGGTCGCCGTGCAGGGGGCGGCCGAGGACGGCCGAGTCGGCGCCTGTGCCGGGGGCGTCGTCCACGCGGCTGTCGTCCACGCGGCTGTCGTCCACGCGGCGCAGCCCCGCCTGGCGGAGCAGGATCCGCATCTCCAGGTTGGCGTCCGTCGGGCGCAGGGTCACCCGGAACTCCTCGGCACCGGCCCGCCGGGCCCGTCCCATCAGCCAGAACAGGAAGGCCGCCGCCGCGCCCCGCCCGGCGACCCGGCAGGAGAGGGCGAGCAGCGGGACCGACCAGGTGCCGGGGGCGGTGCGGTCGACGAGGGCGGCGCCGATGACGCCGTACGACCCGAAGCGGTCCGTCATGCGCGCGGTGTACAGCTCGCGCCCGTCCGAGCCGACCAGCTCGCGCAGCCGGTCGGGGGTGAGGCCGGAGGAGTTCAGCCGGTGGGTGCGGGCGGCGAGTTCCAGGGCGCGCGGGATCTCGTCGGGCGTGGCCGCGCCGACCGTGAGCCGCATGGCGCACCAGCTCAGGAACTCCTCCCGGCTGCCCTGGAAGCGTTCGCCCTCGGCGCGGCGGGCCTCCTCGGTGCGGTACCGGCCGACCCGGGCGCGCGACTCGGGCGTGACCTCCCGGCCCTCGAACGCGGCCAGCAGCGCGGGCACGTCCTCGGGGGCGAGGGTGCGGACGACCGGCAGCAGGGCCTCGACCTCGGCGCGTTCGTAGGGCGAGTCGTCGACCAGGACGAGGGCGTCCACGGCGATCCCGAGGTCCTTCGCGATCCTGCGCAGCGACTCGCTCTTGTCCTGCCAGGACACCTGCGGGGCGAGGAACCGCTCGCGCACCTCCGGCCGGCCGGCCGCGAGCCGGTCGAGCACGGCGGGCGCACTGCGGCTCGCGATGCTGCTGAGCACGCCGCGGGCTGCCAGCGCGTCGATCGCGGCCAGCATCTCGGGGCGGGGGACGGGCAGTTCGTCGGTGGGGGACTCGACGGCGATGTCGTCCCAGAGGGTGCCGTCGAGGTCCCAGACGACGCACTTGACGCGGTCGGCGTCGAGGACGGTCATCGCTCCTCCCGGGGCAGGAAGAGCTTCATCGCCAGGCTGGTCGGGTCGAAGCCGAACTTGCGGTAGACCGTGCGCATCGGGACGTTGCCGACATGGACCCGGCCGGTGACCTCGGTGATGCCGTTGGCCAGGCAGAACTCCAGTCCTGCGGTGAGGAGGAGTTCGGCCACGTCGCTGCGGTTGTCCACCGGGGAGACCGCGAGGGAGCGGAAGTTGGCGTAGCGGTCGCCGGTCATCGCGTTCTGGTTGATGCTCACCCAGCACCAGCCGACGGGCTCCCCGCCCGGCCGCGCGGCGACGATCATGCCCTGCTTCGACTTCTCCATCGCCTTGCCGAGCCGGGCGGCCCAGCGGTCGGGGTCGTCGATGGCGTCCTCGCCGAAGGACACCCGGGCGATCTCCGCCTCGAACGCCCCGATCGCCGGAAGGTCGCGCTCGTCGGCCTGCCGGGTGACATAGGGATGCGCGCGCTTTTCGAGGGCGGCGCGGTCCTCGGGGGCCGGGGGGCGCCAGCCGATGGTGCGGGTGGAGGGGGTGACGGTGGCCGCAGGTGTGGCGGGGGTGGCGGGGGTGGCGGGGATGTCCGTACGGACGGGTGCCGCGGGCTTCTGCTCGGCCGTCGCGGGGGGCTGCTGCCGGGCCTCCGGCGCCTCCGACGGCTCCGATGCCTTCGGCGGCTCCGGCGCCTCCGAGACCAGCCGTCCCGGCCGGAACGGCCCCTTCCCGCAGCTCGGGCAGCCGTCGGCGCGCAGGGCCGCGACCGAGGCCCACCGGGCGCCGGGGCCGACGCGGACCTTGTGGCCGCAGGCCACGCACTCGTACTCGCGCTGCCGGGTCCGCTTGTCGCCCGTGTACAGGGGGCCGCCGTAGTCGCCCTGGCGGGAGGCGGTGGAGCTGGTGGTGAGGAGCTGCTGGAAGAAGCCGACACCGCCGAGGATGCCGCTGCCCTCGTACTCGTTGAAGTTGCGGATGTAGCCGTTGGTGACCAGGCCCAGGGCCATGATCTCCCGCTGGACCTCCAGCATCTCGTCCGGGCTCTTGCCGCCGAAGGAGAAGAAGACGCTGTGCGCGGGACCGGGCCGCAGGCCTTCCACGGCGCGCGACAGGAAGAGCCGGGCGCCTTCGGGCGTGTACGGCGGGTCGGTCATGGCGACGTCGTGCCGCCCGCGCAGCCGCTCGGGCAGGGGCTGCCGCAGATCGTGCTGAACGGTGTCGACGCGGGTGCCGAGTTCCGCTGCCACCTTCTGGACGTAGTCGAGGATCTCGGCGGAGATGTCGACCACGGTCACCCGCTCGACGATCGGCCCGCCCAGTACGTCACCCACGACGGCCACGGCCAGCGACACGAGGTCGTCGTCGCCGATGAGCAGCAGCGAGCCGCCCGGCAGCGCGCCCGCCGTCAGCAGCGCCAGCACCCGGCGCACCTTGGTCTCGGCCGTGCAGTGCGACTGGTCGATCGCCATGTCGGCGGCGGGACCGGACTCCATGAGCGCCCGCAGCCGACGTACGGCCTCGTCCAGCACCTCGGGGATCACCAGCTCCCGGCCGTCGCAGGTGCGGCAGGTGGCGTCCATGGTGAGGTCCATGCCGAGCTGCGCGACGAGGTCCGCGCCGGCCTCGGTCAGCCGGGACGGGCGCTCCTTGGTGACGAGACCGCGGCGGCGCAGTTCGTTCCCCAGCGCGGCCACGATCGGGACCGGCAGGCCGGTGGCGCGGCTGAGGTCCTTGGTGGAGGCGGGGGCGAGGCGCCGCAGCGCACGCAGCACGGACCGCACTCCGGGCGGGCCCTCCTGAAGCCGGACGGCGTCCGCGACTTCCGTGAGCAGTTGATCGGCGGTGGTACTCCGAGGGTGCCGACGCACGTTCGTCACAATGCTGCTCCAGGGAAGCTGGTGGATTCCGGGGGTATCGAGTATACGGGCCGGTGGACGCCCCGATCGGACTCGGTGCGACGGCCGCGAACAGGAATGGGAAAGAGGAATTCCGGAGACGGTCCCGCGGTGTTCCAGCTGGTGTTCCGACCGGTGTTCCGGCGGGCGGAATTCCGCACCCCCGGTCGAGAACGTTTCCCGGAATTCACGACACACTTTTCCGGCCGAATATGCCCCCGGTCTTCCCGCCCCCTTGACGAGGTGTGCTCGCGAGCCGCATAGCGCCCCGGATGCTAGGCTTGGCCCAACCGAGCGCCAGTCCCGGGCCTCGCGACCTTTCTCTTCAGCCGCGCGGACCAGCGCAGATCTATCCGAAAGGAGACGGGGGCAGCGGTTCCTCACCCCCGGTTCCCCATGACCAACTCCGCAAACCTCGCCACCGAGGGTATAAACGTCGACGATCTGTGCTCTTATGCCGTCGACGTATGGGTGAGCGACCACAGCATCCTGACCGACGAGGAGCGCCTCCTCCAGGTGCTGCGCACGGCCGCCGAAAAGGGAAACGCCACGGTTCTCGGTGAGGCGTCGCACGTTTTCCCGAACGGCGCGGTGACCGCCATTCTCCTGCTTTCCGCCTCACATCTGAGCATTCACACCTGGCCCGAATTCAGCCTGGCCAACGTCGACCTGCTCGCCTACGGCCGGCTGAACGGCGAGCGGATGATGCAGAGCGTGGAGCTCGGCCTTTCGCCGACGAAGATCAACGTGACGCGCATGCTGCGCGCGGTGCACTAGCGCCGCGGCACTGGTTTCCCTTCCCGCTGCCGCTCCTGCTGCCGTCGTCGTGAAGTCCGTGCAGGTCTCGTGGGCGCGCTCAGCCGATGCCCACGAGGGGCTGCCGGCTCTGCTCGACCCGGTGGAGCGCGCCCGCTACGAGGCGACGGTGGACCCCGCCACCCGGAACCGGTTCCTCGTCGGCTGCGCTCTCAGCCGCCGGATCCTGGGCGAGCTGCTCGGCGTACCCCCCGAGGAGGTACCCCTGCGGCGTGCCTGCCCGACCTGCGGCGGACCGCACGGCAAGCCCCGGCTGGCGGTCCCCGCCGGGTACGACTTCTCGGTCACCCACAGCGGTGACGTCGTCGGCGTGGCCGTGTGCCGGGGCGCGGAGGTGGGCCTGGACGTCGAGGAGGCCGGCACCGCCCTCGACGTCGACGCCGCGGCCCGTACGGCACTCTCCCCCCGTGAGTCGGCCGCCCTGTACGCCCTGCCCCCGGCCGAGCGGAAGCCCGCCTTCCTGCGTGTCTGGACGCGGAAGGAGGCGGTGCTCAAGGCGCTCGGTGTGGGCCTGCGCGCACCGCTGCGGGAGCTGGAGGTGTCCGCCCCCGCCGCTTCCCCGACGGTCCTGGCCTGGCCGGATCTGCTCGGCGACCACCCGGGGACGACCCTGACGGACCTGACCGTGGACGGCGTCCATCCGGCCGCGGTGGCGGTGACGACCGGCGTGCGGACACCGTCGTAGCCCGGCGCGGAAGGCATCCGAGCCGGGCTGCGACGGAGCTGCCCGCAGCACCCGCGGCAGGCCCGCCGACAGCAGGCCCGTCAGAGTCGGGCGGTCACTTCTTCGTTTTCGGGGTCTGGCCGCCCGAGGCCGGCTTGATCTGGACCCAGCCCGCGGTGCTGGGCACGCCTTCCTCGTTCAGGAGGAAGAGCATGTAGTAGCCGGGAGGGGCGGCATTGGCCGACGGCGGTGCCTGAAGTTCGAGGAAGTTGCCGCTGCGGCTCTTGATCCGCAGGTCGAGGTGGCGCTGGCTGGTGTTGACCGAGTGGGTCGCGGTGGTCGGCGCCAGCAGGACGGCACGGGTGACGTCGGAGGCGGTGTTGCTGCTCACCGTGATCTTGTCGTTGTACCCGACGGACGGGTTGAACACCATGCCGAGGTGGGGGCGGCTGCCCTGCTGGAGGTAGGCCGGCTCGTAGATCTCGATGCTGCCGTTCATGTCGTCGGTGATGTCGGGGTCGTTGGCGAGCTGCTGGAGCTCGTCACCGGTGACCATCACCCGGCCGTCCGGGAGCACCACGGCGTTGGAGTGGTAGCCGCGCGGCAGCCGCTGGGCCGGGCCGAGCCTCCAGTTGCCGTTCTCGTCACGCAGTTCGATCTGGCGGTACTTCAGATCCGCGTTGGGGTTGTACGGGCCGTTGCCGTAGTCGCGGATGTCGAAGGCGCCGTTGACGGTCATCAGGGTCCCGTCCGGCATGAGTAGGGTGTCGTCCTGGGTGCGGCCGAAGGCCCTCGCCTTCTCCTTGCTCCACTGGCCGCCGACCAGCTGGTACGTGTTCGGGTCGTCCCGGTCCCCGCCGAGTACCAGCACCGAGTCCGGGCCCTTGAAGCCGGCCGGGAGCGGCACGGCCGAACCGTAGTTGCGCGGCATGTTGTCCGGTCGGGGTGCCAGGTCGGTCCGGGTCTCGGCGGCGGGGTCGAACTTCCACTGCTGCTCGGGGTTGCGGCCCAGGCCGTAGATCTTGCCGTCCCGCAGCGAGAAGAGGTGCGGGTAGTCCCGCTTGAACGGGGCGTCGGCCTTGAACCGTTCCACCGCCCAGCCCTCCGGCCTGTCCGTCCTGGCCGTGGGCACGGGCTTGTTCAGGGCGGGGAAGCGCTCGACGATCGGGGTGGGGGTGCCCCAGCCGAGCTCCGACTGGCCGGACATGATCAGCTGCCGGCCGTCCGCGCCGGTCACCACCGACGGGTACCACCGGCCGACCGCCATGTCCTCGTTCTGGTACCACTTCTCCTCCCACGGGTCGAAGACGAGGGAGAGTTTCGCGCCGGAACCGCCGTTGCCGCCGAGGTTGCCGCCGAAGACACCGAGCATCCCGTTGGGCAGGAAGGAGTGACCGGCACAGAAGAACGGCGCGGGGCGGGGCTCGTCGAGCCCGTCCGGCATGTTGATCACGGGCGGTGTGACCTTGGTGAACGAGCCCGGGCCGGTGCCCTTGGCCGGATCCCACAGGTACGCGCGGCCCGCGTTCTCCTTGCCGATGGTGTCGGTCGGGGCCGGCTCCTTCTGGGGGTTGCTCTCGATGCGCTCGAAGGAGAACAGCAGCACCTTGCCGGTCGGCAGCATGGCGATGTGCGCGGCGAAGTCCGGGGACTGGAAGTACTCCCGGAACCTGCCGGCGTCCAGCGCGTCGAAGTCCGCGTTGACCTTGGCCTGGGAGGCCGTGAGCGCCTTGAGCCGCTCGGTGCGGGTGGACTGCGGGTACTCGCCGACGTCCTTGATGGCCCTCCTGGTCATGGCGTGTTCCTCGGCGTGCTCCTTGCCGATGACCTTCGCCTCGTCCGGGTCGGCCTGCGCCCGGTCGGCGTGCGTCCGGTCGGCCTGGGCCCGGTCGGTCTGCGTCCCGTCGGCCGAGGGGGCGTCGTCGCCGTGCCCGTGGGCGGCGGCCGGGCCGGACGACAGCACGGTGAGGGTCAGCGCGGAGACGGCACACGCGGAGATCGCCGCGTACAGCATCCGTCTGGACGACGGACCGGGCAGGTTCCTGGGGGACATGGGACTCCTTGCGAGAGAGAGGGCAGGCGGTAGCGGTGGCGTCGGGGCCGCGCCGTGTCACCGGTCCGATGGCGAGCACGTGACGAAAGCACTTGACGAGAGCACATGACGTAGGCGCGCGACATAGGTGCACAATGAAGCCGAACGACTACTCACAGTGTTCGCGCGTCGGACGGCCGCTGTCGCGCGATGCCGGGCAGGCGGGTGACACCTCGACGGCCAAGCGGGTCGGAGCCCTTGCGGGACAGGGGTTCTGCGCCGGAGCGCGCGAGATCGCGACGAGGTCGACCTGCAGGCCCCCCATCCCCACGTCGGTCACGTTGGGTAGTTCCATGATTACTATGACGATGGGACGGCATATGCGACTGTCAAGGAGGAAATGTGGCCGAAGACCTCAAACTGCGTGAAAGCGACGACATTCAGGGCGATGTGCTCGCGGGCTTCAAGAAGGACCGCATGACACTGCTCTTCCTCAAGTTCGAGGACCCCGCGCGGGCGCGCACCTGGGTGAAGCGGCTCGCCTCCCAGATCTCCACCACCAGACAGGTGGCCGCCTTCAACGCGGCGTTCCGCAAGGCCAGACAGGCCACCGGCGGCGACGACCCGCAGACGCTCAAGGCCACCTGGACGAACGTCAGCTTCACCTACGAGGGCCTGAAGGTCCTGGTCGGCGGCAAGGACCCACTGCCCTCGGTACGCAAGGGCGGCACGCTGGAGGCGTTCAAGGAGGGGTCCCACAAGCGCTCACTGGGCGACACCGGCGACAGCTCACCCGAGAACTGGCTGTTCGGGGACGGCAAGGGCCAGACCGTGCACGCCGTGATCACCGTCGCCTCCGACACCGCCGAGGGGCTCCAGGACGCGTTGACCGCCCAGCGCGAGGCAGCCGCGCAGGCCAAGATCGTGATCGTCTTCCAGCAGAACGCCGCCACGCTGCCGGGTACCCGCCGCGGAAAGGAACACTTCGGCTTCAAGGACGGGGTCAGCGAGCCGGGGGTCATCGGCTTCGACGAGCCCGACCCGAAGCGGCCGGAGTACGTCAAGGACCACCCGGGCACCCGGCTGATCCCGCCCGGTGAGTTCGTCGTCGGGCACGACCGGGTCGGCGGGATTCCGTACGACGAGATGCCCGAGTGGGCCGGCAACGGCAGCTTCCAGGTGGTGCGTCGGCTCGGTCAGGACGTCCCGGGCTGGTGGGCCCAGGTCACCGCGCAACTGAAGGTCCTGAGGAAGGCCAAGGTGGTGCCTGACGAGGCGACCACCGAATGGCTGGCCGCCCGCCTGGTGGGCCGCTGGCGCTCGGGCACGCCCGTCGCCAAGTGCCCGCACGCCGACATGCCGGACAACGCCCTCGCGAGCCAGGACAACGACTTCGGCTACCGCAACGACCCGGAGGGGTTCATCACCCCGCTCTTCTCCCACCTGCGCAAGACCAACCCCCGGGACGGCCTCCAGGAGAAGCCCGGCGCGGACCCGTTCCCCGAGAACCCGGTCATGGACCGACGCCGCATCATCCGCCGCGGCGCCCCCTACGGCGCGCCCTTCGACCCGGCGTCGGACGGCCCCGGCGGCCCCGACCAGCCGCGCGGACTGCTCTTCGTCTGCTACCAGTCCGACCTCGTCGAGCAGTTCGAGTTCATCCAGAAGAGCTGGATCAACAACGTCGACTTCCCGCCGAACCGCCCCGCGAAGCCCGGCCCCGACCCGATGGTCGGCCCCACGGGCAAGATCGCCTTCGAGAGCCCCAACGCGACGACCGAGCTGAGCTTCCACCAGTTCGTCACCACCGAGGGCTCGGTCTACGCCTTCGTCCCCTCGCTCACCACACTGCGGCTGCTGGGCGACGGCCGCCTCACCGACAAACTCCCGGACACGGTCCGGCCGACCGACGCCTTCCTCCCCATCCCCGACCGCCGACGGGACCAGGGCAAGAGCTGGTACTGGGCCTACGGGACCGGCGGCGACGGACCGGTCTGCCGCACCCTCTCCATCGCCGACGGCGACGAGCACAAGGACGTCGTCGAGCGCCCCGACCGGCCCCTGTCCACCTGGGCGGCGTACGACGGCGTGTCGCGGGTGGACGCGATCCTGCCGGTACCGGACGAGCAGCGCGTGGGCGGCCGGAGCCGGTACTGGCTGTTCCACACCGTGGAAGGCCGCCAGGTCTACCGGCTGATCTCGGTCGCGGACGGAGCGGAGTCCGGGCTCGCCCCCGAGGCGGCAGTCGCCGTCGACCGGCCCGACCGGCCGATCTCGGCCTGGGCCTCGTTCAACGGAATCGCGCAGGTGGACGCCTTCCTGCCGGTGCCCGACATGCAGCGCCAGAACGGGAAGAGCCACTACTGGCTCTTCCACTCCTCCCTGGGGCAGCAGGTCTACCGGCTGATCTCGATCGCCGACGGCTCCGCACACAACGACGTCATCGAACGCGGCGACCGTTCGCTCGGCCTGTGGCAGTCACTGGCCGGCATCTCCCGCGTGGACGAGTTCCTCGCCGTGCCGGACATGCAACGCATCAACGGGCTGAGCCTGTTCTGGGTGTTCCACCAGCAGAAATACCGGATCATCTCCATCGCCGACGGCAGCGGCCACAACGACCAGCTCACGGTCGACGACCGCCCCCTCACCCTGTGGAAGTCCCTGACGGCCTGAACCACGCCCCCGAAGGCAGCTCCACGGTTCAGCGGAGGTGCCTTCGGGGTTCCGCCGGAGCCTGTCTCAAAGTCCGGCTCATTTGATCTTGTGGCAAGATCGCGGGATGCTACGACTAACCGACTTCATCATCGATTGCCCGGACACGATGAAGCTGGCAGCCTTCTACTCCGAGGTGATGGGGCTCCCGGTGAAGGAGGGCAGTAACGAGAACTGGGCCGGTATCCAGTTCGGCGAGATCGAACTGGCCTTCATCCAGGTAGAGGACTACCGCGCCCCGCAGTGGCCCGACAGCGAGCACCCCAAGCAGTTCCACCTCGACTTCGAGGTCGACGACATCGAGGCCGAACAGCGCCGCGTCCTGGCCCTCGGCGCGACCCTGCAGCGGGACTGCATCGGCCCCGACGGCTACGGCTTCCGCGTCTACGCCGACCCCATCGGCCACCCCTTCTGCCTCTGCCGCAACAAGGGTGTCATCTGGACCGATCAGGGCCTCATCTGGCCCGAGCGCGACTAGCGGTTGATCGAGATCTCGTAGACCGGCTCGCAGCGAGCGGCGGGCACGACGATACGGTTCACGACACCTGCCCCGGCGTGCGGCCCTCCCTCGGGGAGGACGGCAAGAGTGCTGGCTGTGAGGTCGTACGGCTCCCAGCTCGTCGAGAATTGCACCGGCCTGGCGTCGGCAAGGAACTCATACGCCGTTCGCACGCACAGATCCCCTTCGGCGATCCCGAGCCGCGCCGCGATCTCCGCCGGTGCCGGCACCTTGGCATCGGTCCGGCTCTCTCAATCCCCTTGCCTGCCAACGGCCTTCATGTCCGCGCGGAAGGGCGACCCGTTGGGCTGCTCGCGGGTAGCGAGGCAGGCTCCTTTCCAACCCGCGCTGGGAGAGGGACTTGAGCACGAAATCGGATCCCTCTCCCTGCTACGTCACGTCGGGCGGACCTGGCCCGTCTCCGCTACCCTCACCGCTCCCGCACGGTCTAGCACAGGTGTAGCGGGGCTGGTCGAACTTCCGCTTCACTATGCGGCATGGAGCTTCAGTGGTTGGGCCCGTGGGAGGCAAGCCACCATCAGGCTGACACAGCATCTGCGCGGGGCGAGTGTTCCTGGGCTGCGCCATGCCCTAGCCCTGCAATGTGGAGTGTTCGCGTCGCGGACACTGGCTGCGAGAGCTGGTGGGCTGTGTGTGCGGAGCATGCTGCCACTTCTCGGGTGCTGTCCTCCGGCTTGCCGGCTGAGTAGCACATGAACAGGACGAATCGCGTCCTACCGCGGTCGCGTGACTGATACGTGGATGGGATCGAGCGGGCCGTACGCGGTGAGGGCCTCGCTGATCGGATCACGCTGCGTTGCGAGCTGCTCCGCGACCAGGAGAACGGTCCCGGCGAAAACGTCGAGGTTCGGACGCTGGATTCGATCACGCTTGCCTTCGCGAGGAGGTCATATGCCAAATATCGCCGTCCAATGATGGAACTCTTGGCTGACGGCCGATCCGCTTATGCAGTCCGAAGGGACGGCCGTGCCCTGGTCCGGCGGGTCGATTCAACGGTGGCCGCGCTGGAGAAGGGCGGCATACTCGCGGGTTCGGTCATCCGCAGGGCGTGGCGGAGCGCGCGCAAGGCCGTCCTGCCCCAGCACGTCTTCGAGGTGCCCACGGGGAGGCGGGTGTACGACAACCGGCACACGCGCCTCACGAAGTGGCTCAATGACGGAATTCCGCCCGCCCAGGTGGCGGAATGGGCCGGGAACAGCGTGCCGGTGCTGCTGGCCCCATATGCCCGGTGCGTCGAGGGACAGCTTCCTGACCTGAAAAGGCGGCTGGAGGCGGCGGGGGACCTTCCCGAGCCGCCCGATGCGGGCTGAGGCGTCTCGCCGAGGGGGAGTGCCCGGGGCTTCGCCATGAGGAGTGAAACGTGCTCTGAACAGCAAAAATGCCCTCCCAGAGGGAGGGCGGAGACTTGCGCCCCCGGCAGGACTCGAACCTGCGGCCAAGCGCTTAGAAGGCGCCTGCTCTATCCACTGAGCTACGGGGGCCGGGTGGGGTGGCCTCGTACGTGCTGCCCGGGTGTGGGCTGATCCGTGACGTTGCCGGGGACAAGGATAGGGCTCCCGGTTCCTTGTCCTGGTTGCTTCGCCTCCGTGGCTCAATGTGGAGGTTCGGTGAAGCGGTCCTGATAATCGCAGGCAGGTGCGAATCGTGCACCGCTTTTGGCGTCTCGCGACCCGGGTGTTGTGCACTCGTTATGCCTGGGCTGTGCCTGTGTCCCAGTCGTCCCTTCCGTCCCTTGTGTCCTATCGGCACGCAGACATGCCTATATGCTTCATAAATCCCCCGAAATTGGGCATTCTTCGCATGTGGTGACCTTGGACGTACGGCCTCAGCTGCTCGACGCACTTTCCGCCCTGCGCGACCGTGTCGCCGCCGCTCGCTTCCCGCTGCCCCTGGCGGGGGCGCCACGCGCGCGTGCCAACCGCGACGAACTGCTCGCCCAGCTCGACGACTACCTGGTGCCCCGCCTCAGACAGCCCGAAGCACCGCTCCTGGCCGTCGTGGGCGGTTCCACGGGCTCGGGCAAGTCGACTCTCGTCAACTCCCTGGTGGGGCGGCGCGTCAGCGAGGCGGGCGTGCTGCGGCCGACGACCCGGACCCCGGTGCTGGTCTGCCATCCGGAGGACCATCACTGGTTCAGCGGTATGCGCGTCCTGCCCGGCCTCACGCGCGTGTGGGTGCCCCATCAGGAGTCCGCGGACGACCTGTTGCCGCCTGGCGAGGACGGCCGGCGCGTCCTGCGCATCGAGACCGCCGAGACCCTCCCGCCCGGCCTCGCCCTCCTCGACGCCCCCGACATCGACTCCCTCATCGCCGACAACCGCGTCCTCGCCGCCGAACTGATCTGCGCCGCCGACATCTGGGTCATGGTCACCACGGCCGCCCGCTACGCCGACGCCGTGCCCTGGCATCTGCTGCGCACCGCCAAGGAGTACGACGCGACCCTCATCACCGTCCTGGACCGCGTGCCCCACCAGGTCGTCGCCGAGGTGTCCCGGCAGTACGGCGCCCTGCTCACCAAGGCCGGACTGGGCGACGTACCCCGCTTCACCGTCCCCGAGCTCCCCGAGTCCGCTTGGGGCGGCGGGCTGCTCCCGGCGACCGCCGTGGCCCCGCTGCGGACCTGGCTCGTCCACCACACCCAGGACCCCGGCGCCCGCCACCACGCCCTCGCCCGCACCGCCCACGGGGTCCTCGACTCCCTCAGGTCCCGGATGCCCGAACTCGCCGGCGCCGCCGCCGCGCAGTACGCGGCCGCCCTGCGGCTCACCACCGCCGTGGAGAAGGCGTACGACAGCGAGTACGCGCGCGTGCGGGGCCGGCTGCAGAACGGCGCCGTCCTCGCCGGGGACGCCCTCAAGCGCTGGCGGGCCTTCCCCCTGGACTGCACCGCGGGCGAACTCCTCGACGCCCTCACGGAGAGCCTGGCCACCCTCCTGCTGTGCGCCGTCACCGCCGCCGACGAACGCGTCGTCGAGGCCTGGCGCCGCGAACCGGCCTCCGCCGCACCGGCCCTGACCGACGCCGAGTCCACCCCGGAACACGCCGAACACCGTATCGGGATGGCCGTACGACGGTGGCGGCGCGAGCTGGAGGAGTACGCGGAGGACGAGGTACGCGCCCTGGAACGAGGAACCGCACCCGACCCCGAGGCGGTCGCCGCCCTCGTCGCCACCGCCCTGCTCGGCGGGCGCCGGGCCCGCACCGCGGGCGAGGGCCTCGCCGAACGGCTCGGCGCACACGGCGCGCTGCGCCTGCGCGACCGCGGCGGCCGGCTGCTCACCGAACACCTGGACCGCGTCCTGCACAGCGAACGCGAGCGCCGCCTCGCCCCCCTCGACGGACTCGACGTCCACGCCGAACCCCAGGCCGAACTCATCGCCGCGCTGTCCGTACTGCAGAAGGAGAGGTGACCGGTGACCGCCGTCACTGACGAGGACCACACGGACCACTCGGATCACTCCGGCCACTCGGATCACACTGCCGACAGGGGGTGTGGCGGCGGTGGTCGGGGCGGGGAGGGTGTGAACGACGCTCCTGCGGGCGATACCCCGGCTGCTGAGAAAGGCCGTACGGAAGGCCGTACAGACCGTACGGACCCCGTCGCCGAAGCGGTCGGCGCCTGGGACGACGGGCTCATCGCGCGCCGGGTGAACGAGGGTCCCGCCGGCGAGCAGGCCGCCCCGGTGAAGACCGTCCGCGCCGCCGGCGCCCCGGCACCCGCCCCGCCCGTCTACGACGGCCCCCTGCGCTCCCGGCTCGACGCGCTGCGCGAACTCGTGGGCCTCTCCCGCACCCGCCTCGACAACAGGACGCTCGCCGAGGCCGGCCAGGTGCTCGACGAGGCGGCGGCGCGGCGCAAGCTCTCCGGACAGCACACCGTCGTCGCCCTCGCGGGCGCCACCGGCAGCGGAAAGTCCCAGCTGTTCAACGTACTCGCCGGGGTGCCCATCTCGGAGACCGGCGTACGGCGCCCGACGACCGCCGCGCCCATCGCGTGCAGCTGGAGCGACGGCGCCGCGAGCCTCATCGACCGCCTCGGCATCCCGGGCCGGCTGCGCAGACGGCCGGCGCAGAACGCGGAGGCCGAGGCACAGCTGCGGGGACTCGTCCTGATCGACCTGCCCGACCACGACTCCGCCGCCGTACAGCACCGCCAGCAGGTCGACCGCATCCTGAAGCTCGTCGACGCGGTCGTCTGGGTGGTGGACCCCGAGAAGTACGCCGACGCGATGCTCCACGAGCGGTATCTGCGGCCCCTGGCGGGCCACGCCGAGGTGATGTTCGTCGTCCTCAACCAGGTCGACCGGCTGCCCGGCGAGGCCGCGGACCTGGTCCTCGACGATCTGCGCCGGCTGCTCGACGACGACGGCATCGCCCTCGGCGAGTACGGCGAACCGGGCGCCACCGTGCTCGCGATGTCCGCGCTCACCGGGGACGGCGTCGGCGAACTGCGCGAGCTGCTCGGCCAGTTCGTCAGGGAGCGCCGCGCGGCGGGCCGCCGGGTCTCGGCCGACGTGGACGGTACCGCGGCCCGGCTGCGGCCCGTCTACGTCACCGGGCAGCGCACCGGGCTCAGCGAGGAGGCGCGGGACGAGTTCGCCGACCGGCTCGCGGACGCGGTGGGGGCCACCGCGGCGGGCGAGGCCGCCGAACGCGCCTGGCTGCGCAACGCGGGCCGCGCGTGCGGCACACCGTGGCTGCGGCTGTGGCGATGGTGCCAGGACAGCGCGGACCCCGTCACCGGCCGGTTCCCGGCCCGCACCCAGGCCGACGAGGAGGCCACGGCCCGCCAGCGCGTCGAACAGGCGGTGCGGACGGTGTCCGAACGGGCCTCGGCCGGGCTGCCCGCGCCCTGGGCCCAGGCGGTGCGCGAGGCGGCCGTACGCGGCTCCCAGGGGCTTCCGGAGGCGCTGGACGAGCTGGCCGCACGGGCCGGACTGCCACCGGGGCGCCCGCCGCGGCCGGGGTGGTGGCCGGTGGCCGTGCTGGCGCAGGCGGCCATGACGCTTCTTCAGATCGTGGGCGGGCTGTGGCTGGTGGGGCAGATCGCCGGGGTCATGGACCCGAACCTGGGCGTGCCGGTGCTGCTGATGGTGGCCGGGATCGTCGGCGGGCCGCTCGTGGAGTGGAGCTGCCGGATGGCGGCCCGGGGCCCGGCCCGACGGTACGGGCAGGACGCGGAACGGCGCCTGCGGGACGCCGCCGCGGGCTGCGGCCGGGCCCGGGTCCTGGACCCCCTGGCGGCGGAGCTGCTGCGGTACCGGGAGGTGCGGGAGCAGTACGGGAAGGTGGTGGGGGTGGGGGTGCGCTGACCTCGAGCGTGGGGGCGGGGAGTGATGCACAGGCTGGGGGAGTGATGCACAGATGGGGCGTGTGATGCACAGGTTGCCGTGTGATGCACAGGCGGCGCGTGTGATGCACGGGCGGGGCGAGTGATTCACAAGTGGATCTTCGTGGCTCACTCGTCCGGGTGGTGGATTTGTCCACAGGCGGGTGGTCGTCCACAGGGCCCGGCGGGCTCGGACCGGCGGCGGCAGTCTGGCGGTGCGGCGATCGCGACGGACGCGGTCGGCGCGGTGACCGCAGCCGTACGGGACGGGCCCGTACGTGTGTCCGCCCGGCGGAACGGCCGGGCTACGGGAGGGGTTCGAACGACATGAACGAGACGATCGTGTGCGCGGTGGGCAACGTGGCGACGCAGCCGGTCTACCGGGAGCTGGCGGCGGGACCGTCGGTGAGGTTCCGGCTGGCGGTGACCGCCCGCTACTGGGACCGCGCGAAGAGCACCTGGACCGACGGGCACACCAACTTCTTCACGGTGTGGGCCAACCGGCAGCTGGCGGTGAACGCGCAGGCCTCGCTGAACGTCGGCGATCCGGTGATCGTGCAGGGCAGGCTCAAGGTCCGCACGGAGACCCGGGAGGGACAGCAGGCCTGGACCTCGGCCGACATCGACGCGGTGTCGATCGGCCACGACATCGCGCGCGGCACCTCCGCGTTCCGGCGCTCGGCCAGGACCGAGCCGATCGCGGTCGGCGCACCCGCGCAGCCCGAACCCGACTGGGAGACGCCCGCGCCGACGGCGGACTCCGGCGAGCGGGAAGCCCAACAGGCGCGTGAACCAGTGGCGGTGACGTGAGGTCGGGTGACGTGTTGGCGGGTGCCGTGAGGTCGGGCGGTGCCCCGAGCTGACCGGTGGGGGGCTTATCGGCGGATCCATCCGCGTTGCCCGGTGGATTTGTCGATAAGCGCCGTTCGCGGCCCGCCAGTTGGCGATCTTGGGGATAACGATTCCGAGTCGGATCGTCCATCCGATGACTGACCGGGAAACCGGGTGCGCGGGCGTCTCTAGGATGCCGATCGTGGCTCACGGGGCTTCTGATTCCGCCGGCGGGACCGTACCCCCCGGGTCAACGAGTCCTGCTCGAAGGGGAATTGCGTTGATTTCTTCGTTCTCCGCGCCGTTCGCGCGCCGGCGGGGTGCTGCCCGCCTCGCCGCGTCGGCGCTGGTCTCCGGACTCGTCGCCGCCGCGGGCATGCTCGCCTCCGCGGGCCCGGCCGCCGCCGAGGAGACCACGCAGGCCCAGGGCGGAGCCACCGCGACCATGGGCGGCCTCAAGACGTACGGCGCCGCCGTGCTCCACGACGACAGCGGGGACCAGGAGATCTCGGCGGGCCTGTTCGAGATGTCCGTCGACGGCGGCGGCACCCTGCAGACCTACTGCGTCGACCTGCACAACCCCACCCAGCGGGACGCCAAGTACCACGAGACGCCGTGGAGCGGCACCTCGCTGGGCGCGGGCGGCGACGCGGGCCGGATCCGCTGGATCCTGCAGAACTCCTACCCCCAGGTCAACGACCTGGCCTCGCTGGCGACGAAGGCCGGCATCGCCGGCGGACTCACCGAGCAGGACGCGGCGGCCGGCACCCAGGTGGCGATCTGGCGCTCCTCGGACGACGCGGACGTCGACGCCGTCGACCCGCAGGCCGAGCAGCTCGCGGACTACCTGCAGAGGGCCGCCCGTGACGTGGCCGAGCCGGAGGCGTCCCTGGCACTCGACGCGCCGGCCGTCTCCGGCCACCCCGGTGAGCTGATCGGGCCGGTGACGGTGCGGACCGACGCGAGCTCGGTGACGGTGACGCCGCCGCTGGACGCCGGCAAAACCGGGGTGCGGATCGTCGGCAAGGACGGCGAGCCGGTCACGGTCGCGCGCAGCGGCAGCGAGCTGTTCTTCGACGTCCCCGCCGACGCCGAGCCGGGCTCCGCCGAGCTGACGGTCCAGGCGTCCACGACCATCCCCGTCGGGCGCGCCTTCACCTCCGAGAGCCGCAGCCAGACGCAGATCCTCGCCGGCTCCAGCGAGTCGACCGTGTCGGCGACGGCGAGCGCGACCTGGGCGGAGCAGGGTGCCGTACCGGCCCTGTCGGCGGCGAAGAACTGTGCCAAGAGCGGCCTGGACATCACCGTGGCGAACCAGGGCGACGAGGCCTTCACCTTCGAACTGATGGGCGCCGAGTACACCATCCCGGCGGGCACGTCCCGGACGGTGACGATCCCGCTGCAGGAGGACCAGCCCTACGACTTCACGATCACCGGCCTCCAGGGCGCCCAGACCCGCTTCACCGGCCTCCTGGACTGCCGGACCCAGACCGCGGAGACCTCCGACCTGACCACCCAGACCCTCAGCGACCCGAGCCCGGCCACCGTCGGCGGCACCACCGCCACCGACGACACGAACCTCGCCGAGACGGGCGGCTCCAGCGCCACCCCGATCATCGCGGGCACGGCCATCGGCCTGGTGGTGATCGGCGGGGCGGCGCTGCTGCTGGTGGGCCGCAAGGAGAACGGCTGAGGCACCGAGGAGGCCGCCCCCGCACCTGACGGCCGGACGTCAGCGCGACGCGGCGGCCCGCGTACCGACGCGGACGGCACGCAGGGCGCGCTCGACGGTCTCCTGGTTCTCCCCGACGGGGGCGACATAGTCGAGGACGCCACGAGCGGCGTCCTCCCCGACCGTCCTGCTGATCACCCACGTGGCGAGGTACTGCGAGGCCAGACACCCGCCCGCCGTGGCGATGTTCCCCTCGGCGTGGAAGGGAACGTCCAGCACGGTGACCCCGCAGGCCTCGACGAACGGCCGGCTCTTGCTGTCCGTACAGGCCGGCATCCCGTCCAGCAGCCCGAGCCGGGCGAGCACCAGAGCACCGGAGCACTGAGCACCGACCAACTGCCGGGAGGGATCGACCGGCAGCCGAGAAAGCATCCGGTCGTCGGCGACCACCTCCCGCGCCTTCACCCCGCTGCCGATCAGCACGACATCCGCGTCCGCCACGAACTCCAACGGCCGCTGCCCCCTCACCTCGACCCCGTTCATGGAGGTGACCACCGGCGTCGGCGTGGTGATGAACGCCTCCAGCCCATCGCTCCGACACCGATTGACCAGCGCGGAGGCGACAAAGCTGTCCAACTCGTTGAACCCGTCAAAGGTGACCACGGCAACCTGCACGGCATCTCCTCACACCAGGTACGGAACGGCACACGCAGTCTCCCAGCCCGCCCCGCCCGGGTCGCGGGCCAATCCACGACCGGTGGCTCATCGACCCGCGCGTGCCGCACGCCCTCAGCCGGGCCGCCGGGTTCTCTCAGCCGGTGTGGAGGATCCGGAAGCGATCCGGCTCCGCCGGATCTCGGTCGACGACCTGGACCGGCGTCCAGACCCATTGCCAGACGCCGATACCCGGCGGGCGGGAGAAGCGGATCGGTCCGCGGGTGCCCTCGACCGCGACGCGCGGCCAGGACTCGGCTGTGCGCGCCCGGTCCGTGCCGTGGGAACGGAGCACATCGGCGAGGACGGCGACCGTGTCGTAACCCTCGAAGGCGACGAAGGAGGGCGCTTCTGCCAGCCGCTCACGGAGGGCCGCCTCGACGCGTGCGCCAAGTGGGCCGAGGCGCTCCGGCAGATAACGCAGGAACGGGATCGCGGCACCGTCGTCGCCCAGCAGCGTCGCCCATTCGGAGAACTCCGGCTGCCCGGCAGGAGCACCGATCAGGATCTCGGCGAGGCGCTGGTCGCGCCGGACGGACCGGACGATCGACACCGCCGGCTCCGGGTGGCCGACCAGAAGAAGGAGGGCCGTCGCGCGATGCTCGACGAGCAGGTCGCACACCGCCGCGGAGGCGAGCGCGTCCATGTCGAGTTCGACGACGGTGCCGCCGCACGGAGCGAGGCGGTCCCGCAGAATGCGGACCCCGGACGCCCAGTAGACACTCGACGCGGCCGCCACGGCGATGCGACGGTGGCCCGCGCCGAGGACGAAGTCCGCGTAGATCCGCCAGCCGTGGGACTGCGCGGGGGCGAGGCGTGCGACCCATTCCGTCGGCTGTTCGGTGAGCGCGTCGAGAACCGCCGACGAGCAGAGGAACGGCAGGCCGAGGGCGTCGGCCCTGGCGGCAACGGCGCGAGCGACGACGCTGTGATATTCCCCTGCCAGGGCGGCCACACCGAGTCGAGCCAGTTCATCCACGGCCGCCGCGGCCCTCTGCGGATCAGCCGCGGTGTCCCGGACCACCAGTTCGAGCGGCCTTCCGGCGATCCCGCCGCCGTCATTGACCTCGCGAATGGCGAGCTCGAGCCCGGCGAGCAGGTGCCGACCCGCCTCGGTCCAGCCGGGCCGGGTCAGCGGAACGAGAGCGCCGATCCGGACCGCTGACGAGTCGGTCCGCTCCGCTCCGGATGGCGACGGCGGCGTGTGCATGGGGTGGCGTCTCCCGAGTGGCGGTTCGGATGCGACTGGATCGCAGAGCGATCGTCGGTGGCGCCGAGAGTAGCCGAGCCGTGAACGGCCGTCGTGGGCTCTCGGTGCAACTGTCGGCGCGGGCGGACCGTCGTACCCGCCATGACCGAAGGATCCGCACAGCACCGCACGAGGTTGTCGCCCGCCGTCTCCACGGCAGCGGGCACCGGGAGTCCGGCGCTCGCCGCCGTGGCGAGCTGGAGCAGCCTCCTGCTGGTCGTGCAGGGGCGGGTGGTCCCCGGCTGGGGCGTGAGCGCGGCTCTCCTGGCCATGGCGCTCGTACTCCGAGGGACCCTCACCCGGGTGGGCCGCCCGGAGGCTGCTCCGGGGCTCGCGCGGAAACGAGCCGGATGGGCACAGCCGGTCGGCCGTCTGCTGATCGGCACGGCAGTGCTCGGCATCACGGCGGGAGCGCTGGGCGACGTGATCTCGGACGCGAAGTACCACGTGCTGACCCCTGCGGGGCCAGGGGGCTGCACGGCCGTGGTGCGGGAGACGTCCTTCCTCATGGCCAGCGGCGGCGAGGCCTACGCGGTGGGGCGCACCGGC
This sequence comes from Streptomyces sp. T028, assembly GCF_048159505.1. Lineage (NCBI taxonomy): Bacteria > Bacillati > Actinomycetota > Actinomycetes > Kitasatosporales > Streptomycetaceae > Streptomyces > Streptomyces sp. T028. Next base: position 6,794 of record NZ_JBLRVZ010000017.1, on the reverse strand, counting down.
CTGGCCCTGGGCACGGCGGGATCCTGGACGGTCGACGACGGCGACCGGCCCGTCGACGCGGGCAGGTACGAACTGGCCTGGGGGCGCGACAGCGGCCTTCTCCGGATCAACGGCACCGTCACCGATCCGGTCCTCGGCGGGGGATCGGCCGACATCGACTGCTGACCGGTCACCGCACCGCGCGTCGAGATCGGTCCCGCCGATAACCGCTGTACCGGGGATCCCGAGGCCGGAAGACTGCCGGGCATGGAGTTCTTCTGCTACCACCGGGACCGGCCCCGCTCGCTGGCGCTGCGCCAAGAGCTGGTCGAGCAGCACTGGTCATACATGGATCGGTATGCGTCGGAGATGATCGCCCGCGGGCCGACGCTTTCCGCCACCGACGGGGTGCCCACCGGCAGTGTGCATGTCGTCGACCTGGCCACCCCGGCAGCCGCCCGCGCGTTCGCCTTCGATGAGCCGGGCTACCAGGCCGGTGTGTACCGGGACGTACTGCTGCGGCGGTGGCACAACATGCTGGGGCGCACGATGTGGGAATTCCCCGGCGGGCGAACCGGTGGCAACCGATTCCTGGTGCTCGGTCTGGGCCGCCCGGATGAGGCCGCCGACGTCACCCTCCCGCCCGACCAGGACGAGCTGATCGCCTACGGGCCTCTGCTGTCCGACGACGGAAGCACCTGGCTGGGTACGGCGGCACTGGTACGGGCACCGGACCCGGAGACGGCACGCGCCGTCCTGGCCCCGGACCGGTACGCGGACATCGAGGTCCACAGCTGGCAGTTCGGCGGCCGGCCGTCCTGAGCCGCCCGCGCTGTCGATCAACGACTGCGGCGACTGGGCACCGGAGTACCGACCGCGGCGGACCACCCCCGGCCGTCAAGAAGACCACCTACTTCCAGTAACGTCGTCCAGTCCGACATCAGGCCGGGGTCCCGATGGGGGCAGGGGCCGCGGGAAGGCGGCCGGGCTGCGCCGCCCGCGCGACCGCAACCGCGCGGGAGGCGTTGCCGTGCCGCTGCTGGCCGTTGCACACCCGCTCCCGAGGCCGGGCAGCGAGACCGGGGCGCCCAGCGGCAGCCCCTCGGGAACGCCGTCTTCCGAACGGACCCCTACTCCAAGTGCTGTCCAGTGCTTTACATGCCAGTCCGTACTTCGTGTACGCCCAACTCTCCTGCCAGGGCTCGCAGTTCCTCAGAGGGGGGCTGGCTCATGGTCAGTAGGTCCGTCACGAGTTGCTTCACGACCGGCAGGGCCCGCACCATCTCGGGCGACAGTTCGCGTGCCCGCAGCAGCGCCGAAACCGCGTCAGCAAGCTGGCGACGCTGGGCATAGGCCCTGGCGACATCAATCTGAAAACGCGTCTGCCGTTCCGCCGACAGACCCGACGCAGCAACACCCTGCGCGGCCCTCAGGGCAACGCCGGCATCTCCCAGGTCGACCGCGACGGCCACCTCGTGCAAGCTCACGTTGGTCGGCCCGAACTCGGTGTTGTAGTCATTGCGCCCGTCGCCGACCTGATCCGCCATCGCGCGAGCATCGCGGAGATACCCGTACGCCTCATCCGCCAGGTTCAACCGGGCCGCGGCGACCGATCGTTGCAGCGTCAGCGCACCACGCAGTGCCACCGCCTCGACCTGTCCGGAATCAGCCAGGGGCCGCAAAGCGTCAGCCGCGCTCCCGGACACCTGGGCTGCCTGCTCGAAGTGACGCGCGCCGAGGAAGACGAGAGACAGACGGAACTCACCGGCCGCCATCAACAGCGGATCGTTCGCCCGCTCCGCAGCGACCACGGCACGATCAACGGCGATCCAGACCGCTTCGGGCTCACCCATGTTCGCCAGCGCGCCACTGCACGTGTGATACATGACGGCCACAAGGCGAAACAGCTCGGGACGCTCCGCTTCCGGAACCGACCGGGTGGCCGACTCCAGCCGGGGAACGAGCCCTTCGAGCAGCTCGGCCAGGTCGGCGTAGTTGCCCTGGTGCGTCAGTGACCAAGCGCGGTCGACGTCGGCGCGCAGGGCAGACACATCCGGGGATGCGGTCTGGTGGCCGAGGACCGCCTTCAGCGAATGGGCGGCACTCAGCACCAGCCGGAGCCGACTCGCACCGGGCGGCTCGCCTTCTGTCACCGACGCCACGATGGGCGCCTCCGCCGCCAACTCGGCAATAGGTAGCTCAAGAACGTCGGCGACCTTCTCCAGCACGGTCATCCGGTCAATACGACGTACGCCCCGCTCCACCTGGGACACCCATGCTTCCGAGCGTCCCAGCAGGCCGGCGAACTCTTTTTGCGACAGCCCCCGGCGCTTGCGGTTGAAGGCGATCTTGCGGCCGAGCGCCTTCTGATACTCACTGCTCAACGTCCACCCCCTTGCCGGACACGAAGTCCAATCGGTCGACCTCCGTACCGGAGAGGTACTGGTCCCGCTCGGAGAGGAAGGCCCGCACGTAGTCCTTCGACTCGTGCACCTCGAAGGCCTCTTCGTCCCGGTAGAGCTCGTAGAACACGCGCTGCAAAGGACGGCCGTCAACACGGTGCACGGTGTAGATCACCGTTCCGGGCTCATGCGCGCGGATCTGCTCCCCGGTGCGCGCAACCAGATCATCGAAGGCAGCCGCCGCCACCTCGTCCTTGCAGGTGAAACGCACCATCAGTCCGAACATGCGCGGTCCTCTTTCCATGGCTTCCAGGTCGGCACCAGACCACACGGCGAACGCTATGCGCCACTCCGCCCGCACGAAAAGTACGAACCCGCACTCCCAGTACGCGCACATTCGGTACGGTGCTAGTACTAATTGTACGGCTCTGCATGGTCCGTGTCAGCCGGTCGGTACAGCTGACGCAGAAAGCAGCAGGTCACCGCCATGGAGGACCCAATGCCCACCCATCGACGCACCTTCCCCGGAGATCCCCAAGAACTCAGCACCGCGCGCAGCTGGACCCGTGCCACGCTGAACGGCCACCCGCACTCCGAAGACGCCGCACTGATCGTGAGCGAACTCGGCACCAACGCACTCACGCACACCGCCAGTGGCGAGGCGGCCGGCTCCTTCCACGTCACCCTCACCGTCTCGGAGCTGACCGTCACGATCGCGGTGACCGACTCCGGACACACAAAGACCGTCCCCGAAGTCCAGCACCCGCCCCTCAACGCCACCCACGGCCGCGGGCTCGGCATGGTCGCCGCACTCGCCGAGAGCGTCACGGTCCAAGGCGACGACTCCGGCCGCACCGTCACCGCCGAGCTCCGCGTCCAGGCAAGCCTTCAGGAGTCAGCACCGTGCTCTTGACCCCCGAGCTACACACCCACCAGGCCCACAGCAACGTTGGCGGATCCACCGTCACCCCGGCGTTCGTCACAAACACCCAGGCGGGAGGCCCCCGGTGCCGATGACAAAACCCCGACGCGGCTTCTGGTGCGAATGCTGGACACAGAACCTGGACGGGCAGTCGGCGCCGGCACTCTTCGGGGCCTACGACGCCTACTCCGCAGTCGAGGCCAACAACTGGGTGGCGACAATCCTCCGCACCATCTCACCCGCACTCGACACCGCCGCCTCCCAAGAAGCCTGGAACCGGCTCTACGACCAACGGATCGACACAAGACGAGCCCTCCTGCGCCGCGAGCACTTCACCGTGTCCATCACCCACGCCAACACGCGCATCACCTGGACAGTCCGACCGGCAACCTTCCTGCCACTCGCACACCGCCACGGCGCAGAACTCCCCACGTGCGCATACGACTTCAAGCCTCACCCGGGACCGGACACGCCCCAGGAGCCCGTGTCGGAGCCCGACTGAGTAACAACCTTCTTCACGGGTTCAAGGCGGCTCGCTCCGCTCACCGCGCGCGGCCCGGCCCCCGGCCGGGCCTGCGCTCCTGCCTCCGTCCCGCTCCAGCCCGGCCGGCGCCCATGCCGCGCTCTGAGCGATCTGCCACCGTGAGAAGAGTGCCTCGCGGCCGGGAGCTTCATCGCTGGCCCCAGCCTGGGCAGGCCACTGGCCAACTCCCTCTGCGCCTCACGCCGTCCTGGCAGCACGCCCTGCTGCTGCCATTGTTCGGCAGTTACCGAGACGGAGCCTCTAGAGTTGTAGGTAGCAGCACACAGGACTCTGTCACTTCGGGGGTGCTAATGGACATCGACATCACAAGACTCTATTTCGGCAAGGCAGCGGCTGAAAGCGAAGTCCCCACAAATCCCGATAGATTTTGGAGGACATACCTTGATCGCTGGAACCTCTCCGAGCTTGTGCTGGAGCACGAAAAGTTCCTCATCCTGGGGCCAAAAGGGTCAGGCAAGAGTGCCGCCGCCTACTATGTCGAACTCGATTGGAAGAGGCGCTTCGGAAACGAATCGGTCTTCTTCAGCCTTGTTGACTTCGATGAACTAAACCGAACCCAGAGTCCACTACCGTCAATCGACAAGAAACTTGTATCTGACGAGGTATCAACTCTAACGGATGCTGCTTGGAAGCTATTCTTGGGAGTCCGGCTTCTTGACTCCCTGATTGGCGATAATGCTTGCAGTCTCAGCCAGGATCCAAAGGTTCTGCAGTTTGTTTCTGAGCTCCGTAAGGCGGGTCTTGCTTCAGATGATTACCCTCAGGTCCTTCGCCGCGTAAGGGAAAGGAAGGGGGGCGTCAAGATCCCTTACGCCTCCTACGACGTGACCGCGAGGGACTCTGACATTGTAAGTCCTGGCCAACTGGGAGATGCGATCATCAACATGATCGCTAGCGCCAAGACCCCGAATCGTCACCTCCTGGCAATCGACGGACTCGATAAAGCCATCGGGGACAACGACGCCTACTGGAGAACTCTGGCAGCACTAATTCGAGTAGGGGACAAAGTTACTCGGAAATTTCTCACGGCAGGGAACCGGAACGTCTACCTAATGATCATGTGCAGGAGTGATGTTTTTCGGCGGGTCGATTTTGCCGATGCCCCCAAGATTGCGGCTGACAGTGGAATTCACATGGACTGGGGTGCCGAGCTTCAAGACTTCCGGGAAGTTCTGCTCTGGGACTATCTAGCACGAAAGGCTGAAATTGATCGGGATCAGCTTCTGACTCTGCTCCCCGATTATGTTTATGTGGGTGCCGATAGACCGATCAGTGCGCCAAAATACATTCTCGATTTTACGCGGTACACACCTCGTGACATGACGGAGCTTTTCCGGTCGATCCAGTCCCGCGCTAAGGTATATCGACCTTTGACCGGCGAACAACTTCGGGCGGCAGCAGACAGTTTCGCCAACAATCATCTTCTACATGAAATCAAGTCTGAATCCGTAGGGCTCCTTCCAGGGGAAGCGACCAAGCGTCTCGAACAGGTTCTGTCTTGCCTGCCATCGCGCATCTTCGACAAGAGTGATTTGACTCAAGCACTCTCTGAAGCCGACCTCTCCGACAAAATCCCGCTGAGTGAATTCGGAGAGTATCTTTTCCTGCAGGGAGCTATCGGGAATTATCGAGCAGACAGAGGTTATGTCCAGTTCTACCATCGCCGCAATACGGCAGCATTTGACCGTCGTGGCCCATGGGTGCTTCACACGGGCCTCACGTATGCCCTGAATCTCCCCTTCTCGTAAGCAAGCGGGAGGCGGAGCTTGAGGTCATTTACTGAGATCAGTAAATGACCTCTACTGTTCAGCGGCTAGGGCCGTCTGGTTACGGCTCCAGACGTAAATAGTTGGACGATGCTTGCGGCAATATGTACGCCCGCGCGAGCAGCCTCAAGCGTCTCCGGCACCGTAGTAGTCCTTGCGCCGTGCCGAGAGGTCTGCCCTTCCCAAAGGGCCCTCATCATGGCCTCAATAGGTGAAATTGGATCCCTACCTGCCGGCGTAGATAGTGTTGTATCGAACTTCAACGGCAGGTTGCGGATAACGCCAAGCATGGTACCGAGGGTTGCCTTTGCATTTCTCGGCTCGATCGTGTCGTGTGCGGCTGCCTCAGCCGCCTTAATGGCCTCACTGTATGCCCGCCCAGGGGCAGGCTGGCGGCCGTATGCAGCCCTCCACGCCGTGGCCAGATGGTCAGCAGCGGAGCCAGAATTTTGCGCTTGAGTTGCCGTGCTGATGGCCTGCTTCACTGCATCCCGCACCGTTGGGTCGATGGTCTCTTCGAGCCCGTTCCGTTGATCATTGACCCGATACGCCGAACCGCCATCAGTGAGGATTTTAGCTAGTTGGTCACCCGGATCGCCGTACCAGCCATTCTCGGCTCGCACAGCTAGAACGGCGTCCACCACATCGAGCAGCATAGCCCCTTGGACGGAGGTCACTTCGCGTAGCGGAGTGCTGTTGGAAGACACCGGAATGCGCAACCTTAGGCACACCACCCTAGACAGATCGTTGTCACCCGTGTTGGCGTTTCCTCGGACCCAATGTTGAAGAGGCTCAACAAGATGATCCGGAACACCGTCGTACGGAGCGTCGTCGTCGACATCCCGAGTCAGGCCGACCCGGATTGAGAAGCGCGTTCGCGGAGTCGAAGTCATAGCCCTCGAGCTTACCTTCCCTCTCGTGTACCAGATGCGTGCTAAGAAAGCGCAGAGACAAGAGAACATTGACGGCAGGTCAGTGCCCCCTCAGACGCCATCGTTTCTGCGACGCAACCCAACACGGCGACACCTCTGAGCCCCCTAACTTCTGAGAGCCCACCTTGTCTCGTCACCGGCCGACCGACCGGCGACGATCGCGTCCCGTGGAGTGGTGTAACTGGGCAGCGTCCCGGAACGCGCGGGTGTCTGCCCGGGGCGTGCATCCGCTGGTGGTGCATGCTCCCT
>NZ_JBLRVZ010000016.1:32176-132504 GCF_048159505.1 Streptomyces sp. T028 | reverse complement strand
CACCAGGCGACGCCGTCCGCCCCGTACTGACGGCCGAACCGGGTGTGGTTGTCCCAGCCCTCCTCGCCGTCCCATGTCTCGTAGATCTTCTCGGGGATCGCCATGACGTGGTCGAGGAGAGTCCGCCAGCGCGGCGACGAGGAGTCCGCGGAACCGCTGCCGGACCCATGTTGCGCCTCGCCGACTTTCGGCACGCGATCACGGGCAGGGCGGACCAAGCACTGGCCACAGGCATGCTCGGGCAGTGCCGAGGTTGTCCGCGTTGCGTTCGACGGCCCAGGCGTGGGCGGTGTCGAGGGTGGCCAGGGGGCCGGACGTGGTGCGAAGAAGTTGGGCGTGGCTGTGGGAGCTGTCGGAGACGTTGCGGCCGGACGAACGGTGTCTCCTGTGGATCTGCCGGGGCCGGCAAGGGCAGCCCCGGTTCGTCCAGACGGTCTTGTTGTTGAAACGCATCTCATCTGTGGGAGAGGAGTGAGCGATGATGCTCGTGCGAACCGACCTCTTCCGGGAGCTGGACCGGCTGACCCAGCAGGTCTTCGGTACCGCGACGAGGTCGGCTGCCTTGCCAATGGACGCCTTCCGTACCGGTGACGCGTTCGTGGTCGAGCTGGACCTGCAGGGAGTGGACCCGGCGAGCATCGACCTGGACGTCGAACGCAACGTGCTGCCGGTCAGGGCCGAACGCCGTTCGGGTTGCCGACGCGGGCGCTGAGGTGGTGATCGCGGAACGGCCCATGGGGTCCTTCAGTCGCCAGCTCTTCCTCGGCAACACTCCGGACGCCGGACGCATAGACGCCTCGTACGAGGCCGGCGTGCTGCAGCTTCGGATCCCGGTTGCCGAGCAGGCCAAGCCCCGCAAGATCACCATCAGCGGCGGTGAGGGGCGCGAGCAGATCGGCGGCTGAGTGTGCCGGACGGGGGCCCGCTCGTGCCGTACGCGCCCCACTGGTTCTCCCGGAACGACCGGCTCCCGGGAGAACTGGTGGGGCGGGTCGTCTGTCGTCGCGCTCATGGTCGTGGCGGCGATGCCGGCTGATGCCTGTTCCCCGCCGTTCAGGACGCGGCTGTCCACCGTGTCGCCCCGTCTGCCCCGGCCGCCTCGTCAGGGGTGCGGCTGCGGGCGGCGACCCGGAACGGAGCTGGTGCCCCAGGCTGCCGACAGCACACCCGACATATGGTGCTTGTGTGGGTGATTTCTGGTTCCCTTCTCTCACTCGGGAGCGAGGGCATGCAGCTGCACGTACCGTCCGCCTGTGTCCTGGCCGGCCGTCCACCGGCTCCGGCCGGGGCCGGAAGGAAGGGACTGCGGCCCGGACAGGGCCGACTGGGGATGGGGAGGCGGTGATCGCCCAGATGAGGGACACCATGTCGCAGGGTCGGCCGCCGTCCCGGCGAGTGCTGACCGCGTGGCGGACCAGCGACCTGCCGGTGTGGTTGCGAAGGCGGGCGGGGCAACCGATGTGGCCGACGGGTGCGTCGGGCCGACCGGCAGGCGCGGGCTGCGCCTCGTACGGTGTGACGAGGCCGGCAGTCGGCGCGGACGCGGTGAGCGGCTGCTCCAGCCCCGCCTGCACGGGCACCGCGGTCGTCACGAGGATCGGGTAGGGCCGTGCAGTCGTCGCTCTCCAGCCGCGGATCTGACCGCGGTATGGAACAGGTCGAAGCCCTTATGGCCGAGGTGATGCGTGAGACCGGAGCCTCGGTCGGCCTGCTCTACCTGCTGCCGCCCGGGGACCGGCTGCTGTGGCTCACTCTGCTGTCCGGTGTGTCCCGGCAGATCGCCGCGCCCTGGTCCCGCGCCTCGGTCGACACGGCGACGCCCGTCACGGACGCCATGCGCCTGCGGAGTCCGGTCTGGCTGGAGAGCCGGGAAGAGGTGGCCCGTCGCTATCCGCAATTGGGCCTGGTCCTGCCGTACGATTTCATGCTTGCCGCGGCTCCCTTCCTCAGCGGCACTCTGGCGTGGGGCGGCCTCGCGCTGCTGTGGCCCCTCGGACACCCTCCACACCTCAGCCCGCACCAACGTGAGGCCGTCACCACGTGCTGCCGGCGGACGGCAGGCGTTCTGCAGCAGGCCGCCGCCCGGGGCGACCCGCTGCTGCCTCCCGAGGAACCCAGGTACCTTCCGAACCTGCCCGAGGACGCCGACCCCGCCCAGGCCGTGGCCGCGCTCGCCTTCACCGAACGCCTCCCCACGGGCTGCTGCGCACTGGACCTGGACGGCCGGATCACCTTCATCAACTCCGCAGGCGCCGATCTGGTGGGCGCCGATGCGGCCACCCTCACGGGCCGTCGGCTGTGGGAAGCACTGCCGTGGCTGCACGCCGCGGTCAGTGAAGAAGGCTACCGAGCCGCGCTGGTCACCCGCCGGTCGACCTCGTTCACCGCAACACGTCCCCCGGACAGAGCACTGTGCTTCCGGCTCTACCCGGACGGCAGCGGTGTCAGCGTCCGCCTCACACCCGCCACGCGGCAGACGGCCCCCGCGCAGGCTCCGTCATCCGGGGAGTCGGTCGGCGCCATGGGGCTGTACCACCTCACCCACCTGGCGGCCGCCCTCGCCGAAGCCGCCACCGTCCAGGACGTGGCCGACGTCGCCGCCGACCAGGTCGTCCCCGCCTTCGGCCCCCAGGGACTGGTCCTCACCGTCGCCCAGGGAAACCGCCTGACCATCGTCAGCCACCGCGGCCACAGCGCCGAGCTCATCAACCGGTTCGACGGCACGCCCGTGACCTCCGACACCCCGACCGCACACGCACGCCAGATCGGCGCCCCCGTCTTCTTCCCCACTTTCGCCGACTTCCAGCGCGCCTATCCCGGCGCGCCCCGCTACGACACCAGGAGTTCCTGGGCCTTCCTGCCACTGACCACATCCGGCCACCGCATCGGATCCCTCGCCCTCTCCTACGACCAGCACCGCCGCTTCGACCCCGCCGAACGCGCCCTTCTCGCCTCCCTCGCCGGGCTGATCGCCCAAGCCCTGGACCGCGCCCGCCTCTACGACGCCCAGCACACCCTCGCCCACACCCTCCAGACCAGTCTGCTTCCCCCCGCACTGCCGCATGTCCCCGGCCTGGACATCGCCGCCCGCTACCAGTCCGCCGGCCACGGCATGGACATCGGCGGCGACTTCTACGACCTCATCCACATCCCCACCGCCACCACCGCAGCCATCGGCGACGTCCAGGGCCACAGCACCGCCGCAGCAGCCCTGATGGGACAAGTCCGCACCACCGTCCACGCCCACGCCATCTCCGGCACCTCCCCCGCAGACCTCCTCGCCCGCACCAACCGCCTCCTCACCGACCTCGACACCGGCCTCTTCACCAGCTGCCTGATCGCCCAGCTCGACCTCGCCCACCACCACGTCCGTCTCGCCACCGCCGGACACCCACCACCCCTGCTCCGCCACCCCGACGCACGCACCGAGGTCCTGGACCTGCCCCCCGGACTCCTGCTGGGCATCGACCCCGACGCCGACTACGACACCACCGGCATCCCGCTCCCGCCCGGCGCCGTACTCCTGCTCTACACCGACGGACTCGTGGAAATCCCCGGCACAGACATCGACGACACCACCGCCGCCCTCGCCCGGCACCTCTCACAAGCCCGGACCGACAACCTCGACCGCCTCGCCGAGAACCTCATCCGCCACGCCGAACACTCCGACCACCACCACGACGACATCGCCCTTCTGCTCATCCGGCGCGCCCCCACCAGCGACTGACGCCCCCCACACCACCGCCCACAACGGACGAACCTGCCGTCGCCGAAAGAGCCGTTCGGCGAATCAGAGAACGTCACCGACGAGCGTGCCTCATTCGGGCCGGCACGAGCGCAGGCGGGCCACCGGGCGGGTCATGGCCGGGGAGACCGGCCAGGTGCCGGCTGATCCACCGCAGCGGCGAACTGCTCCGCGGGGGCAGGCAGTTCCTCTGCCGGGGCGGTGAGGTCGAATCGGACGTCCACGACGCCTTCGACCGCGTGGACCAGCCGGAGCGCCGTGGGCACCAGAGAGGTGTCACGGAGGTGCCCGGTCACCGTGACCACACCGCGCGCGACCGACACCTGGAGCGAGGGCTCGTCGGGGAAGAGGGCCGACACCACCTCGTGGCGGACCTCGCGCTGGATGGCCGTGTCGGAGCGCAGGAAGCCCTTGAGGATGTCACAGCGGCTGACCACGCCGATCAGGCGGCCGTCGCCGTCGACGACCGGCAGCCGCTTGACATGCTTGGTCCCCATGAGCCGGGCGGCCTCCGCCAGGGTCGCTTCGGGCCGGACACAGACCGCCGGTGCCGTCATCAGGTCGCCGACGATCACCCCGGACGCCTTGCCCAGTTCACTCGCGCGCAGCAGGGCCTCGAGCCGGGTCGGGTCGCTGTCGCGCAGTTCCTGTTTGGGCAGCAGATCCGCCTCGGAGACCACGCCCACCACACGGTTGTCGCCCTCGATCACCGGCAAGGCACTGACGTTCCACTTGGCCGTCGCCTCGACCACATCCTTGTAGGTGGCGTCGCGGACGACGGCGACGACCTTCGCCGTCATCACGTCGCGGACGGTGTGCGGGGCATCGCTGACGAACATGATCTGCCTCCCTGGACACGCGAACACGGATTGCCGTCAGAACTCTTGGGAACTACCGCGGCCGAGGCCGGCAGGCCGATGAGTGTCTCCATGGTCAACGCACGCCCCCTCTCCGCGCAGGGCCGATCGGGTCCCGCCGTGCGGCCGACCGGCTCATCGGGGTCAGGCCCCACGACGCACCGAGGACGAGAGAGGCGGCGCTCCATCGCGAGACGGCCACGGTCCGGAGCCGACTCCTTCTGCCGGGATCGGCGGGATCCGAGGCCGCCCCGGCCGGTGACAGGCCTGCCGACGCGGCACCGAACATCCGCCTGTTCGAGGCTGTTCGGTCCCCTGGGCGCAGGGACCACCGGCCTCGGGCCGGGGACCCCAGGTCCCTTCGGGTCGGTCGAAGCGCGCGGCAGAGTGGTGACGGAAAGGCTGAGCGACATGAACTCTCGCAGCAGGACGCACCTCACGCGCCTGGACGTGGCTCCGCGCGTACGGTCCCTTCCGCACGTGGGCGCGGCAGTCGGGCACGTGCTGGGTGTCCCGATCGGGAGGGACGGTGAGATGATGAGCCTGCGCGCGGCTGACCTGCGGCGGACACTCGTGGAGCTGGCCGCGCCGGAGGAACCCGGCCTCGACACCGTCTGCCGGGCTGCGGTCGATGTCTGTGGCGTGGACGCGGCGGCCTTTCTGACCGGCCGGGGAGAGAACCGGGGTTCCCTGCACACCACCGACGCCACCTCGGCCGCCATGGAGGATCTGCAGATCACTGTAGGGGAGGGCCCCAGCGTCGACGCGTGGGAGACGCGTGGCCCGGTGCTGACGGGTGATCTGGAGGACGAAGCCCTGGCAGGCCGGTGGCCCGGATTCACCGCGCTGGCGCACGGTCGTGGCGTGAGAGGCGTGTTCGTGTTCCCCCTCCAGGTGGGTGCGGTACGGCTGGGCACGCTGTCCCTGTACCGGTCCCGGCCGGGCCCGCTCAGCCGGGAACAGGCCCGTGACGCGGTGCTGCTGGCGGCGATCGCCCTTGACAGGCTGCTGGAGCCGTCCGAGCGCAGCGGATGGTCGCAGCCGGCCACACCGGATGTCGGGCAGGACAGCCTCAAGATTTATCAGGCCACCGGGATGGCGGCCTCGCAGTTGGCCGTGGGCATCGATGAGGCGTTCTCACGGTTGCGGGCTCATGCGTTCGGCTCGGGTCTCCCGCTCGCGGAAGTCGCCCGTCAACTGCTGGACGGCGCACTTGACTTCGCAGCGCAGGACGAAGACACCGAAGGCCGGGAACGCTCCTTCGGCCACCACGAGGAAAGCTGAGAGGGGCGCGTGTCATGGCACGGGAAGAAGCACTGGTCCAGGCGTTCGTCGATCTGGCCGACACGCTCGTCGAGGACTTCGACATCATCGAGTTCCTCAACCGGCTGGCCGGGCACTGTGTGTCGCTTCTGGATGTCGACGCGGCCGGCATCCTGCTGACCAATCCTCAGGGCCGCCTCCACCTGATCGCGGCCTCCAGCGAGAAGGCCAGACTTCTGGAACTGCTTCAGCTCCAGGGTGCCCAGGGCCCCTGTGTCACCTGCTACACCGAGCGGCGCCGCGTCGACTACAGCGACCCCGTTCCCGGTGCTTCCGCCGACGTCCTGCCCTGGCCGCGCTTTGCGATGGCGGCCCGGCAGGAGGGGTTTCACGGAGTGTGCGCGCTGCCGATGCGCCATAACCGTCAGGTCATCGGCGCACTGAACCTGTTCCGCACCGAGGCCGGCGTCCTGGACGACCGCAACGCGGCACTCGGACAGGCCCTCGCGGACATAGCCACCCTAGGCATCCTCCAAGAACGTGCCGTACGGCAGCGGGAGGTCCTCGCGGAGCAGCTCCAGCACGCGCTCGACAGCCGCGTCATCATCGACCAGGCCAAGGGTTTCCTCGCCCACCGTCTGAACACCTCGCTCGACGAAGCCTTCCGCGCCCTGCGCGGCCTCGCCCGCAACAGCAACCGCAAGCTCGTGGACGTGGCACTCGACGTGGTCACCCAGCCCGGCACCATCGTCCCGGACAGCGGCATCGCACCCGACCGGCTCGTCGGCGAAAGCTGAACCAGGGGAACGAGCGCAGTTTCCCGCGTGCCGACGCATACGCAGGACACCCCTGTTGGAAGCCGACGACTGACCCGGGTTCCGCAGTTGATGTAGCGGGATAGTCCGTGGATTCGGGGGTTGACGTGCGGAAACGCGCCGTCGGCTGGTGGGACGGCGTGTATCTAGGGCTGGTGGTTCGTGCTGGTCAGCGGCTCGCGGGGGCGAGCTGGTAGATCCGTGGCGGTGGGTCGAGCTTGAGGGCGTGGAGCAGGTCGCGTTGGGGCTTGGTGATCTCGGTGCGCTGCTGGAAGGTGCCGGCGGGGCCGGTGAAGGTACCGAGCTTGATGCGGTCGAGTTCGTGGCGCAGTGTCGGCCAGGTCTGCCCGGTCTGGGTCTCGGCGATGCGGGCCAGGAGCAGGGCGAGCCAGCAGAGCAGGACATGCACGCGGATGTGTTCCTCCTTGCGGTGGAACACCGGCCGCAGGTCGATGACCTGCTTCATGTCCCGCCAGCCGCGTTCGACTTCGAGGAGTTGCTTGTAGCCGAGCTCGATGTCCTCGGTGGTCATCTTGGGGTCGGAGGTGCGCAGCAGGTACTTGCCGTCCAGGTTCTCCTCGGCCTTGATCTTCGCGGCGTCGATGCGCAGCAGCCCGCCGGGCGTGACGCGCAGGTAGCGGTTGAGTCCGGGCTTGGTGGAGATCACCCCGCGCAGTTCGGCCCGCTTGGTCGGTGCGAGCTTGTCGGTGTTGTCGATCAGTTCGGTGAGGTGGGCGACCAGGCGGTCTCTGGTCTTCGCGTCGCGGTCGGCGGCGTCGGGGTTGAAGCAGATGACGAACCGCTCGTCCTCGCGGATGCGGACCTCCTTGACCCGCAAGTTGTCGCGGACGTCCTGGTAGCGGCCTTGGCGGGCCAGTGCCTCGGTGGCCTCGGCCGACCCGGAGCGGAGTTTCTCGCCGATGATGTAGTGGTGGTCGCCCGTGCGGAGGTGGTGGCGGTTGCGTTCGGAGGCGAAGCCGCGGTCGGCGACCCACACGATCCTGGAGAGCGTCCAGTCGCGCATGTCGTCCTTGACCTGCCGGATCAGCGCCGAGTCGCTGGTGCAGCCGGGCCAGGACCACACGCGCACCGGGATGCCGGTGCGGGTGACGGCCATCCCGATCACGACCTGCGGCAGGTCATCGCGGTGGTCCTTGGACTTGCCGAACGACCTGAACCCCCGCACCTGGTGCTCGTCACTCGCCTCGTTCTCGGGGACGGGCCGGCCCTGCTCGTCGCGGGCGATGGCCTCATCGGCGTCCTCGGTCTCGAAGTAGGTGGAGGTGGTGTCGAAGAACAGCAGGTCGACCTCCAGGTTGAGGAGGCTGGCGACCTGGTGGAACACCTCTTCCTCGAGCGTGGCGGAGATCTCGATCAGCCAGTCCATCGCCCGGTAGCAGGCGTCGTCGCTGGTGGCGGGCAGCCCGTCAATGGCGACGTCGTCGTTGACCCACCGGGCCGCTGCCAGCTTCGACGACGGTGCCAGGGCGCGGTTGGCGACCAGCGCGAACAGCACCCGCTCCGCGCTGGCATCGAGGCGACGTTTCTTGAGCAGCCGTTTCATCGCCTTGCCGATCTCCAGCTGCTGCCAGAGCCCGTCCAGCACCCAGGTGCCGCCCAGCGGCCGGGACTCCACGAACACCAGCCCGTCCACCGTCGCGGACAGGGCGGCGTCGGGGTCCAGGAACCGGGTCACCGACGCCACCAGCCGCTGCAGCGCGTCCCGGTTGGATGCGTCCTCCCGGCCGAAGTTGTAGATGACCTGCACCCTGGAGCGTTTCGCCGCGGGGTCCCACACGTTGTGGGCCAGCTGCAGGTAGCGCACCACCGTGCCGTCCCTGTTCCGCCGAGGAGTCGACCGCAGATACATGGACTAGAACCTAGCCTCCAAGCCCAAGGCACGTCAGGGAAATCACCTACAAGCGTGTATCTAGGGCGAACCTCGATTCCCACCAACTGCCACACCGCTGACCAGCAAGTCCGACCTCACCCAAGGCCCAGAAACCCGATTAGCTGCGGAACCCGGGACTCAGGGAAGGATTTGCCGTTCCCTCTTCTCCGGAGCGAGGTAAAAAACGATGCCCGTCACGGCTGGGAGCGGTCATCTTCGCCCGGCAGCACCCCTCGACGACAGCCCAACGTGACCCAAGCAAGGCGCTCGCCGTCCAGCCGGCATCGTGACCGCAGCCGCCGTGCCCAAGACATGCTGCGCGACCAGGTCGCAGGAATGGCCGAGAAGGCCGGTCAGGAAACGTCTGTCTCTAGTGGCTTGAGGTCGGGCGGGTAGCCCTTTGCGCGGAGCCAGGTGTCGAGGGCGAGGGTGACGATGTCTCCATGTGGTACGCCAGTGTCGGCGTTGTAGCGGCGAATCCGGCGCTGGAGCTGGAGGACTTCGGGGACGGCGTGGTTGAACTGTCCGCGTTTGGTGTGCCGGTTTCTGATGACGTCCAGGGTGTCCGGGTGCGGCGTGAGAACGTCATCGGTCGGCTGGGACACGGCGTCGAGAGCGTCGGCGATTTCACGTAGTCGGCGGGCGTAGGGGGAGTGATCAGGCACGAGAGCTGCTCCGGTCGGTCCGGATAGGCCGATAGCTATCCGCCTATTGGGCTATTGGAATAGTCGGCACGGGGCGGCCGCCCCCTTGCGTGAGGGTGGCCGCCCTGTTCCTTGCGGTCGGGTCAGAACCCGCGGGTGGTGAGCCACTCGTCCAGTGCGACCGAGACGATGTCGCCGATGGGCAGGTGGTCGAGTTCGTTGTCCAGCGCGAAGCGCTTGAGCCGCTTCTTCAGCTTCAGCGCCGCGGGGACCGACGAGTCGAGACTCTCGCGCGCGATGATGCGCTGGTTGAGAACGACGGCGGTCTCAGGAATGTCCTTGGGACGGCCGGATCCCTGAGCCCACGGTGTTCCTTCGCTGGGCGCTGCCTGCGATTGCGCCTCCTGTTCCTGGTGAGCCCGTGAAACATCGGTCCTCACCGGGAACCCGTTGCCCCCTGCGGCCGTCGGAGAATCTGCAGGGCGAAGCGCCACCTCGGCGCCCCAGACTGCGCCAGGAGCCGCGGACGTGCCGTGCTGCACAACGGGTGCGGCTGGCTGCGTGGGCTGGATGGCAGGTGCTGCGGGCTTGGCAGCCGGGAGCCCTGCCTCGGTGGCGGCGACGGCCGGGCGAACTGGCTGACTGGCGGCCGGCTCCGGGACGGGCCTGTTCGGTGCCTCGGCAGTCGGCTGGGCGGAGGACTGTGCCACTTCGGGCATCGCCTCGGCCCGGCCCTGTGCCGACCCCTCGGGGTTGGGAACAGCGGAAGGAGCGGGCTGAACCTGCGGCTCGCCGGCTGCGGGACGGTCTTCGCCCTGGGGGGTGGCCTGTTCGGCGGCGTACTGCTCGGGGGTGAGCTCGGCGGTCGGGGGAGGGGGCGGAGGGGTGGTCTTCTTGGTTGCGCCCAAAGTACGGCCGCCCGTGCGGCGGGCCGGGGGCTTCATGCGTTCGGTCATGCTGCGGTCAGCTCCTTCATCAGCTTGGCGTACTCGCTCAGTTCGGTGGGGATCTCGCCGAAGGCCTCCATGTAGTGCACCCAGGAGTGGATGGTGGTCTCGGCGAGCGGGAAGGCCTCGTCGCGGTCCGGGCCGATGCCCTCGCCCTGGTCGGGGTCGAGGAGTTGGTCCTTGGCATGGCGGGGCAGGCTGGTGCGGTCGTCGGCCTTGACCATGACGACATGGGCGGTGACGCCGTGCTCGTTGCGGGCGGCGGCGCGTTCGGCCTCGTCGAAGGTGGCCACGAGCTTGCGGCGCTCGATCTTGGTGGGGGCGACCGGGACGAGCAGCAGGTTCGCCTCGGTGATAGCCTCGTGGAAGATGCGGGCGCTGCCGCCGCCGGCGTCGACCACGATCGCGCCGAACTCGGTGCGCTTGGTACGGATGTACTCGGCGATGTCGTCGAACGGGTACCGCTCGACCACCAGGTTGGCCGGGACCTCGAAGCCGGCGGCCTGGGCGACCTTGAACCAGTCGTAGGCGGACTGGCTGGTGGCGTCGGCGTCCAGCAGCAGGGTGGGCAGTCCGAGGACGACGGCGTAGTAGAGGGCGATGAACCAGGCGGAGGTGGTCTTGCCGGTGCCGCCCTTGAGCATGCCGACGACGATCACGAACGCGTCCCAGACGTGTTCTGTGGCCGCGGCCAGGGTCTTGTGGCGGGTGTTCTCGTTCACGTGTGCTCGATCTCCTGAAATGGGAAGGGGTGTCTTGTTGTGCGCGCGTCGACGAAGGAGCCGACGACGGGGGCGCCCGTGCTGCCCTGTGGCGGCTGGAATGCCGCACGGGCGCCCTCGTGATCTGCCAGGCAGGGTGGGGAACACCCGCGAGGACAGGGGTGCTCATTGCCGCTTCCTCGCGTCGTGGGCGGGTCCGTGGGCGTGCTGGGGCCGCATGCGGGTGCCTGCCTGGTGCAGGAGCCGGTAGACGGTGGCGACGGAGTAGCTGTGCTCCCTGGCAAGTTCCGGCACCGTTTCACCGGCCTCGTACCGTGCGCGCAACGACACCGCGAGCGTGTGCCGCTCGGCGGCCCGTGCTGCGGCGCGCATCCGCAGGGTCTGCTGGGTCGTGCGTACGGTGCCGTCGGCTTCGATCAGCAGGCGCCGGGCACCGCGCCGCGTCTCTCCTGCTGCTGTGGCGAGTTCGGTGAGGGTTGCGCCGTGCTGCTCGTACAGGGTGCGCAGATGGGCCGCGAGGCGCTGGCGGGCCTGCGGGTTCTCCCGCATCCGGCGGGTCTGCCAGGAGGTACGCATGACGGTCCCGGCGTCGTGCAGCCGGTTGAGGACGGTGCCGTAGGACAGGCCGCTGGCGATGACGAGTTCGTCGACCGTGGCACCGGACTCGTACTGCTCGCGCAGGGCTTGGGGGGTCACCGCCTCGTTCGCGACAGGGGTGACCGTGGGTTCTGGGTTCATGCGACGGACTCCCATTCGCTGAGGGCTTCGGCATGGGCGGCGGCCAGCTCGTCATAACTGCGCTGGTCCGATGGGGTGATGAGGATCAGGTGGCCGTCGGTGGCGACCCGCCAGTCGGCGGCAGGACGCCCTGTGACCGGGTCGAGGACGCGCCCGTCCGGGGCGTGCCATGGCGGTGGGATCTCGTCGGGGCGCGGCACGGGTACCAGGACCTGACGGCCGTCGCGGACGATCACGAGAGCCCTGCTGCGGTGCTCCGCAGGCCGGTCCAGTGCCTCCTGGTAGGCCGCCCGCTCGGCCGCGTGCAGGGCCTTCCGCCTGGCCGCGATGCCCCAGGTGCCGTGTTGCTCGGCGACCTTGGCCCAGCCCTGTGCCGGCGCTGTGGTGTGGCCGTTGTCGGCGTCCGGGAGGCGGTTACCGAAGCCTTCCAGAGCATGTGGCGCGAGGGCCCAGGTCTGCCCGGTGTGCTGGACGAGGCCGTGGTCGGCGAGGCGTTTCAGGGTCCGGTAGGTGGTGGCGCGGGAGACCGAGGAGGTACCGACGAGCTCGGCAACGGTCTGATCCTGGCGTACGCGTAGAGCGCTGATGATCATGAGGGCGGCGCTGCCGAGGCTGTGGTGGGCAAAGGCGTCGTGGGCCATCAGACGGCCGAGGACGGTGGAGTCGATGTCGGCCGTCGTGGCCGTCTCAGGGGTGTTCCACTCCTCAAGTGCCGGGTCGGGGGGGCACTGAGTGGTACGGGTACGAGACAACGCAGGGGGTGCCGTGTGCCGGCGGGGACTGCCGAGGGTGAGGTACCAGGTGGAGCCCTCCCGGCCGTGGCCCACCCGCAGGCGCCGCAGCCAGCCGTGCGGCTTCAGGACGGTCTCGTAGACGGCCCGCAGGGTCGTCCTGGAGATCCCGGCCTCCTCGGCGGTCTGGCGCTCACTGGCGTGATGCAGAGGGCCGCCCGCGATCTCCGCGAAGTTCAGGTGCGCCCGCAGGACGCGCAGCGCGGTCCTGCCCCGCTCGCCACGCCAGGGCGTGGTCTCGATCCGGTCCCGCAGCGCCGCCAGGAGCTCGTAGGCGTGGTCACGGGAGCCGAGCGCCCTGGTGGTGTTGATCATCTGGGTGGCGCTGGCCCACACCCGGCGGATGTAGTCCAGGGCTCGGGACTGCCCGGAGCGCAGGGAGATGTTCCGGGCGTGTCTGCCGCCCTCGTGGTCGGGATGCAGCAGCAAACGGGTCAGCTGCTCGATGCTTCCGCCGGCGCGGGCCACGTGGCAGGCGATGGCCGCGGTGATCCGGTGACCGTGCTCCGCCGCGCCCTGGCGGTCGCCACGCAAGGTCACCGTGCGGCCGTCGGGGCTGAGCCTGCTGTAGCTGCCTGCTGCGTAGCGGCCGGTGAGGTCGCCGAGCAGGACCAGGTCGGCGGCAGGCTTGGAGAGGTGGGAGAGTCCCTGCAGCGTGGTGTGGCTGCCTGTGACTGCCTCTGGTGGGGAGAAAACGGGACGTCGAGCCGACGGGGAGTAGTGCGGGTGGGCTGTGGGGTGTGGCATTCTGGGCTTGTCCCAAGGACATGGACGCCACCAGGGCCCGCTAAAACCGCAGGTGGTGTCCGGAACCGACCTCCAATCGGTGCCAGCGAAGCCTCCAGGATGGCCGTCCTGGAGGCTTTCGTGCGCTCTGGCACCGGTCGGAGGCAGGCGTCCCCATCGCGGCTCGACCGGAGACGAACGGGAGGCCTGTCAGAGTCGCCACCTTGGATCCGCACCGGTCAACTCCGCTCGCTCAAAGGGCAGTTTGGGAGGTCGATGCCTCTGACTGCCTCTGAGCGACCCGGGTCGAACCGGGGTCGAATCAGAGTGTTTTCCTCTGACTGCCTCCGATCGCCTCTGCAACCCGACCTAGCAGGTCACAGCCGTTTCGGCCTCAGTAAGCCCAGGTCAGAGGGGTGCACCGGAATTACCGCCAGTACTCGGCCGTCGACCTGGCGCACGCCCGCTCCTTCGAGGACGTGTGGCACCTTCTGGTCCACGGCGATCTTCCCGACGCGGGGCGCGGAGCCGCCTTCGCCGCCGAGACCGCCGCCCTGCGGCGGCTTCCCGAGGCGGTGGCGGCGGCCCTGCCCGCCATCGCTGCGGCCGACGCCGGGATGAACCCCCTGGCCGGAATGCGCACCGCCCTGTCGCTGCTCGGCGCGGAGAAGGATTTCCGGCCTGTGTACGACATCGACGCGGACCGGCGCCGCGCGGACACCGTCGTGGCGGCCGCGGCCGTACCGACACTGCTCACCGCGCTGTACCGGCTGGGGAAGGGGCTCGAGCCCGTCGAGCCGCGCGAGGATCTGTCGTACGCGGCGAACTACCTCTACATGTTGACCGGGGCGGAACCCGACGGCGAGCGGGTCCGCGCGATCGAGCAGTACCTGATCTCAACCATTGATCACGGCTTCAATGCGTCAACGTTCGCCGCCAGGGTGATCGCCTCGACCGGAGCCGATGTGGCCGCGTGTCTGGTGGGGGCGGTGGGGGCGCTGTCGGGGCCGCTGCACGGAGGTGCGCCCAGCCGGGCGCTGGATACGCTGGACGCGATCGGCACGCCCGACCGCATCGACTCCTGGATCCGGGAGCGGGTGCTCGCCGGTGAGCGCATCATGGGCTTCGGTCACGCCGTGTACCGCACGGAGGACCCGCGCTCGCGCATGCTCCGCGAGACGGCGCTGGGTTTCGGCGGGCCGCGTGTCGCGTTCGCCGTCGAGGTGGAGCGGCACGTCGAGGCGATCCTCGCCGAACTGAAGCCGGGCCGTGAGCTGCACACCAACGTGGAGTTCTACGCCGGTGTCGTCATGGAACTGTGCGGGCTGCCCCGGGAGATGTTCACCCCGACGTTCGCGGCGGCACGGGTGGTGGGCTGGAGCGCCAACATCCTGGAGCAGGCCCAGGATTCGAAGATCATCCGCCCTGTGGCGCGGTATGTGGGGCCGGGGGCGCCGGTGGCGGTACCGGAGGGGGCGTGAGGGGCTGCGCATCGAGGGCTGTTCAGCGAGGTGCGCCGAAGGGGGCGCGCACGGCGCACGGTGGGCGCACGAGCGGTGGGCCCGGTGTCACGCGTGACGGACCGGGCCCTGCGCGGGGGGAGCCCGACGGCCTTCCCCGAAGGCGCGTCACGCGTCCGGGATGTCGGCCTTCGCGCGAATGAGGGTCTCGCGGGTGATGACGACGATACGTTCGTAGTCGGCGCGGGAGGCGTCGGACGGAAGGTCGGGGTCCAGTGAATCCGTGACGTCCGTGCCGATTACGGCGAAGTTCCCGTCGGCCAACTCGAAGATGTCAGGGCAGTTGCCCCCTCCCGTGCTCCCCCGCTCGGCTGGGGGCACACCGATCCGACGGATGATCTGACTCACTGTTGCTTCCCTTGGTCCGTTGGCTTGCGCACGACGACTGCTCGGTGCAAGGCGGGCCCTGTGGGGTGCACTCGTCATCCGGCGGCGTAGGCGACGATGGTGTGGGGTCCTCTACGCGATCAAGCGCGAGTCAACTCCCTGGCGTCCCCATCAACTCCGCACTTGACCTGTTCGTTATGGGCCGTCGGCGTGAACCTCGGGATGCGCGCCCTCTACTCGGCCGGTGGCTCGCCCACGACCCACCACTCGTCCACGTCGGCCTCTTCGAGCTGACGCAGGAGCTCGTCGACCATCCGCCCCAGGTCGGCCTCGATCGAGTCGGAGGGGAGAGTCGCCCGCTGGCCCTGCGTGGCGTACCAGTACTCCCGGACGACAGGGTTCTGCAGCAGACCTCGCATCCGGCCGTGGAACTCCTCGCGGGTGAGGTTGCCGATGCGGTAGTAGAAAAGCAGGTTCGTGTACAGGGCGTTGGCGAAGAGGTACTGCCGTCGTTTCTGGGGTGACGCCGGCACCTCGAAGATGTCCAGCACTTCGGCCAGCTCGGGGCTGTCGATCGCCTTGCTCAGCAGTTCCCAGTGCAGCCGCTGCTGATGAGCGAGGTTCGTGTGGGGAGGTGCCGCGACCGCCTGCTCCAGGCGCTCGAGTCGCGTGCGCAGCGCGTTGAGGGTGTTCCGCTGGACGGTCAGTGCTGCGAGGGCCCCGGCCGCCATGCCGAGGCCCGCTGCGGCGACGGGAGCGAGCCCCCGCATCCGAGACTTCCGTGTGGCCATGTCAACCCCCGAATCAGGCGGCCGTGCGCCGGTCGTCGGGGTGCGGGTGGAGTGACGGGGACCGGCGAGCAGTGGGCGGCGCTTGCCGTCTCCCAGAGTGCCGAGCGGCTCTGATCGGCGGGGGAGGCGGAGGGGAGGCGCACGGAGGGAAGCGAGGGTCGCACGCCAGGGCGCCTTGCCAGACGTCTGCCCCGCAAGTGCTGCTAACAATCGTTCACTTCGTGGGGATTCCGCCGACTCGTATCCTGGGGCGCGTTCCATGGTCGTACGCGCTCCGGAGCCGTGAGCCGGAGTGCGCGCAGGTGTCAGAGAGGTCGCACGGTGACGCAGAGCCGCAGTCCGCAGCAGATCCCGGTCGTCGTCATCGCCGGATTCCTCGGCTCCGGCAAGACGACCTTGTTGAACCATCTCCTGCACCGCAGTGGCGGCAGTCGGATCGGGGCGATCGTCAACGACTTCGGGGCGATCGAGATCGACGCCATGGCCGTGGCCGGCGCGCTGGGCGACTCCACCGTGTCCCTCGGCAACGGCTGTCTGTGCTGCGCCGTCGACGCGAGCGAACTCGACGTGTACCTGGAGCGGCTCGCCCGTCCCGACACCGGCATCGACGTCATCGTGATCGAGGCCAGCGGTCTCGCCGAACCCGAGGAACTGGTGCGGATGGTGCTTGCCAGCGAGCATCCGGGGATCGTGTACGGCGGGCTCGTCGAGGTCGTCGACGCCGCCGAGTTCGACGACACCCGTGCCAAGCACCCCGGGATCGACCGGCATCTCGCCCTCGCCGACCTGGTCGTGGTGAACAAGCTGGACCGGGCCGCCGACGGCGAGCGCGTCCTCGGACTCGTCCGCTCCCTCGTCGACCGTGCCGCGGTCGTGCCCGCCTCGTACGGCCGTGTCGACCCGGAGTTCCTCTTCGACTGCAGGCCGAGCGAGGAGCGCGTCGGGCAGTTGTCCTTCGACGACCTGCACGCGCACGACGCGGGCGAGGCGCATGCCGATCATCTGCACGCCGGCTACGACAACCTCTCCCTCACCTCCGAAACCCCCATGGATCCACGCCGGTTGATGCGATTCCTCGACAGCCGTCCGGAAGGGCTCTACCGGATCAAGGGGTACGTCGACTTCGGCGCCCACGACGCCATGAACCGGTACGCCGTGCACGCCGTCGGCCGGTTCCTGCGCTTCTACCCGGAGGCCTGGGGCGCCGCCGAGGAGCGTCTCACCCAGCTCGTCCTCATCGGCTCCGGCATCCACGCCGACGCCCTCGGCAAGGAGCTGGAGGCGTGCAGGAGCGACGCCTCGCGTGCCGACGAGCATGGCATGTGGGGCGTCCTGCGCTACGTGCGGGATCCGAACGACGCACCGGGGCCCGGGGAAGTGGCCTAGGCCGGGTCCAAGCGTCGTTGTTCGACTGCAGCGCCGTCGTGGCTGGTCGCGCAGTTCCCCGCGCCCCTTCAGGGCGCGGCGAACAGCGCCGGACCTCAGCGAAGCCGCTTACACAGGGCCCGCCACCACGCCCACCGTCTTCGGCAGGGAGACGCCCGAGCCGTCGCGGCGCGGGTCCATCTCCGGCAGCTCGGCCGGCATGCCGTTCTTCTGGGCGGCCTTCGCCGGGACCGGGCCCGCCCAGGCGAAGGACAGGCAGTCCTCGCCCTTCAGGAACCGCTGGCAGCGCACACCGCCCGTGGCGCGGCCCTTGCGCGGGTACTGGTCGAACGGGGTCAGCTTGGCCGTCGTCTGGACGGAGTCGTCCAGCGTGCCGCGCGAGCCCGCGACCGTGAAGACCACCGCGTCCGCCGACGGGTCCACCGCCGTGAACGAGATCACCTTCGTGCCCTCGGCGAGCTTGATGCCCGCCATACCGCCCGCCGGACGGCCCTGCGGACGCACCTGCGAGGCCTGGTAGCGCAGCAGCTGGGCGTCGTCGGTGATGAAGACCAGGTCCTCCTCGCCGGTGCGCAGCTCGACCGCGCCGACGATCCGGTCGCCCTCCTTGAGGGTGATGACCTCCAGCTCCTCCTTGTTGGACGGATAGTCGGGCACCACCCGCTTGACCACGCCCTGTTCCGTGCCGAGCGCCAGACCCGGCGACGACTCGTCGAGCGTGATGAGGCAGACCAGCGTCTCGTCGCCCTCCAGGGAGACGAACTCCGACAGCGGGGCACCGCCCGCGAGGTTCGGCGCCGCGGCCGTCTCCGGCAGCTGCGGCAGGTCCACGACGTTGATCCGCAGCAGCCGGCCCGCCGAGGTGACCGCGCCGATCTCCCCGCGCGCGGTGGCCGGCACCGCCGAGACGATCACATCGTGCTTGGCGCGCTTGCCGTCGCCGTCACCGGCGAAGGGCTCGCTGTTCGCCGTACGGGCCAGCAGGCCCGTCGACGACAGCAGGACCCGGCACGGGTCGTCCGCGACCTGCAGCGGTACGGCGGCCGCCGGCGCGCCGGACGACTCCAGCAGGACCGTACGCCGCTCGGTGCCGAACTTCTTGGCCACCGCGGCCAGTTCGGACGAGACCAGCTTGCGGAGCTCCGCGTCCGAGTCCAGGATCCGCGTCAGCTCCGCGATCTCCGCGTTGAGCCGCTCCTTCTCCGCCTCCAGCTCGATGCGGTCGAACTTGGTGAGACGGCGCAGCGGAGTGTCGAGGATGTACTGCGTCTGGACCTCCGACAGCGAGAAGCGCTCCATCAGGCGCTCCTTGGCCTGCGCGCTGTTCTCGCTGGAGCGGATCAGCCGGATGACCTCGTCGATGTCGACGAGCGCCGTCAGCAGGCCCTCCACCAGGTGCAGCCGGTCGCGGCGCTTGCCGCGGCGGAACTCGCTGCGCCGGCGGACCACGTCGAAGCGGTGGTCGAGATAGACCTCCAGGAGCTCCTTGAGGCCCAGTGTCAGCGGCTGGCCGTCCACCAGCGCGACATTGTTGATGCCGAAGGACTCCTCCATCGGCGTCAGCTTGTAGAGCTGCTCCAGGACCGCCTCTGGCACGAAGCCGTTCTTGATCTCGATCACCAGGCGCAGGCCGTGCTCACGGTCGGTGAGGTCCTTGACGTCGGCGATGCCCTGGATCTTCTTCGAACCGACCAGGTCCTTGATCTTGGCGATGACCTTCTCGGGGCCGACCGTGAACGGCAGCTCCGTGACGACCAGGCCCTTGCGGCGGGCCGTCACCGTCTCCACCGCGACCGTGGCGCGGATCTTGAAGGTGCCGCGCCCCGTCTCGTAGGCGTCGCGGACGCCGGACAGACCGACGATCCGGCCGCCGGTGGGCAGGTCCGGGCCCGGGACGAACTTCATCAGGGTGTCCAGATCCGCGTTGGGATAACGGATCAGATGACGGGCGGCCGCGACGACCTCGCCCAGGTTGTGCGGCGGCATGTTCGTGGCCATGCCGACCGCGATCCCGGACGCGCCGTTGACCAGCAGGTTCGGGAAGGCGGCGGGCAGCGCCACCGGCTCCTGCTCCTGGCCGTCGTAGTTCGGCGCGAAGTCGACCGTGTCCTCGTCGATCGACTCGGTCATCAGGCTCGTCGCCTCGGCCTGGCGGCACTCGGTGTACCGCATGGCGGCCGGCGGGTCGTCGTTGCCCAGGGAGCCGAAGTTGCCGTGGCCGTCGACCAGCGGCACGCGCATGGAGAACGGCTGCGCCATGCGCACCAGGGCGTCGTAGATCGACGAGTCGCCGTGCGGATGGAGCTTGCCCATGACCTCGCCGACCACGCGCGCGCACTTCACGTAGCCGCGGTCGGGGCGCAGGCCCATCTCGTTCATCTGGTAGACGATCCGGCGGTGCACCGGCTTGAGGCCGTCGCGGGCGTCGGGCAGGGCTCGGGAGTAGATGACCGAGTACGCGTACTCCAGGAAGGAGCCCTGCATCTCGTCGACGACGTCGATGTCGAGGATCCGCTCCTCGTACGAGTCGTCGGGCGGCGGGGTCTTCGTGCTGCGGCGGGCCATCGCTGCCGGCTCCTTGCTGAGGCGTGTGACGGAATCTGACGCGGTCCATTGTGGACCGTGGCACTGACAAGACGGGCCCAGGACTTAAGCCCTCTCGTGATTGCCCGCAGGGTACGTCATGTCCGTTCCGGCCCGGCGCCCCGGATTCTCGCTCTCGGCGTACGTCGTCCGGGAACTTCGCCGACCCACCGCACGCTTGCATACAGTGACAGGACCGGCAGGAAACGCGCGGTTTCCACGACCGCGTCCGCGATCGGAAGGACGTACATGCCCATGGGTCACACGGCCACAGACCAGGCAGGCACCGGGGGCCTGACAGCGACCGAGCACCGCCTGGCCAACGGCCTTCGCGTGGTGCTCTCCGAGGACCACCTGACCCCCGTCGCGGCGGTGTGCCTCTGGTACGACGTCGGCTCCCGTCACGAAGTCAAGGGCCGTACCGGCCTGGCTCACCTTTTCGAGCACCTCATGTTCCAGGGCTCCGCCCAGGTCAAGGGCAACGGCCACTTCGAGCTGGTCCAGGGCGCCGGCGGCTCCCTCAACGGCACCACCAGCTTCGAGCGCACCAACTACTTCGAGACCATGCCCGCCCACCAGCTGGAGCTCGCCCTCTGGCTGGAGGCCGACCGCATGGGCTCCCTGCTCGCCGCCCTGGACGACGAGTCCATGGAGAACCAGCGCGACGTCGTGAAGAACGAACGCCGCCAGCGCTACGACAACGTGCCCTACGGCACCGCCTTCGAGAAGCTGACCGCCCTCGCCTACCCGGACGGCCACCCCTACCACCACACGCCGATCGGCTCGATGGCCGACCTGGACGCGGCCACCCTGGAGGACGCGCGCGCGTTCTTCCGCACGTACTACGCGCCCAACAACGCCGTCCTGTCCGTCGTCGGCGACATCGACCCCGAGCAGACCCTCGCCTGGATCGAGAAGTACTTCGGCTCCATCGCCTCGCACGACGGCAAGCCCGAGCCGCGCGACGGCACCCTGCCCGACGTCATCGGCGACCAGCTGCGCGAGGTCGTCGAGGAGGAGGTTCCGGCCCGCGCCCTGATGGCCGCCTACCGCCTGCCGAACGACGGCACGCGCGCGTGCGACGCGGTCGACCTGGCGCTCACCGTGCTGGGCGGCGGCGAGTCCTCCCGTCTGTACAACCGGCTGGTGCGCCGTGACCGTACGGCCGTCGCCGCCGGCTTCGGGCTGCTGCGGCTCGCCGGGGCGCCCTCCCTGGGCTGGCTGGACGTGAAGACGTCCGGGGACGTCGAGGTGCCCGTCATCGAGGCCGCCATCGACGAGGAGCTCGCCCGGTTCGCCGAGGAGGGCCCCACGGCCGAGGAAATGGAGCGCGCCCAGGCCCAGTTGGAGCGCGAGTGGCTCGACCGGCTCGGCACCGTCGCGGGCCGCGCCGACGAACTGTGCCGGTTCGCCGTCCTGTTCGGCGACCCGCAGCTCGCCCTCACCGCCGTCCAGCGCGTCCTGGACATCACGTCCGAGGAGGTGCGGGAGGTCGCCAAGGCCCGCCTGCGCCCCGACAACCGCGCGGTCCTCGTCTACGAGCCGACCGCCCCCGAAGCCCCCGCCGACCAGGACGAGAACGAGGAGGCGGCCCAGTGACGGAGCTCGCCACGATGGACTTCCACCCCCAGCCCCGGGCGGGCGAGGCCAGGCCGTGGGCGTTCCCGGCGCCCGAACGCGGCACGCTGGACAACGGCCTGACCGTCCTGCACTGCCACCGCCCCGGCCAGCAGGTCGTCGCCGTCGAGGTCCTCCTCGACGCGCCCCTGGACGCCGAACCGGCCGGCCTGGACGGCGTCGCCACGATCATGGCGCGCGCGTTCTCCGAGGGCACCGACCAGCACTCCGCCGAGGAGTTCGCCGCCGAGCTGGAGCGCTGCGGCGCCACCCTCGACGCGCACGCCGACCACCCCGGCGTCCGGCTCAGCCTGGAGGTGCCCGCCTCCCGGCTGCCCAAGGCGCTCGGCCTGCTCGCCGACGCCCTGCGCGCGCCCGCCTTCGCCGACAGCGAGGTCGAGCGCCTCGTCCACAACCGTCTGGACGAGATCCCGCACGAGCTGGCCAACCCCTCCCGCCGCGCCGCCAAGGAGCTCTCCAAGGAGCTGTTCCCGGCGACCGCGCGCATGTCGCGGCCCCGCCAGGGCACCGCGGAGACCGTCGAGAAGATCGACTCCGCCGCCGTGCGGGCCTTCTACGAGCGGCACGTCCGGCCGGCCACGTCCACGGCGGTGGTTGTCGGCGACCTCACGGGCGTCGACCTGGCCGCGCTCCTCGGAGAGACCCTGGGCGCCTGGACGGGCACCCCGGCCCAGCAGCGGCCCGTGCCGCCGGTGACCGCCGACGACACCGGCCGCGTCGTCATCGTGGACCGCCCCGGAGCCGTCCAGACGCAGCTGCTCATCGGCCGGATCGGCGCCGACCGGCACGCGCGCGTGTGGGCCGCCCAGGTCCTCGGCACGTACTGCCTCGGCGGCACTCTCACCTCCCGCCTGGACCGCGTCCTGCGCGAGGAGAAGGGCTACACGTACGGGGTGCGCGCGTTCGGGCAGGTCCTGCGCTCCGCCCCCGACGGCTCGGGCGCGGCGATGCTCGCCATCAGCGGCTCCGTCGACACACCGAACACCGGTCCTGCCCTGGACGACCTGTGGAAGGTGCTGCGCACCCTCGCCGCCGAGGGCCTGACCGACGCCGAGCGCGACGTCGCCGTGCAGAACCTGGTGGGTGTGGCGCCGCTGAAGTACGAGACCGCGGCGGCCGTCGCGAGCACGCTGGCCGACCAGGTCGAGCAATCCCTGCCCGACGACTACCAGGCCACGCTGTACCAGCAGCTCGCCGCGACCGGCACGGTCGAGGCCACCGCGGCGGCCGTGAGCGCCTTCCCGGTGGACCGTCTGGTGACCGTCCTCGTCGGTGACGCCGCTCAGATCAAGGAGCCCGTGGAGGCGCTCGGCATCGGCGAAGTGACCGTCGTCGCCGCCGAGTAGGCGCCGGGAGGCACGGACGTGTTGCGGCCCCGGGTGACAGAGGTGTCCTCCCGGGGGCTGTACCGGGGGCCGCAGGATGTCCGAATTGGGGCGGAGGTTGCCTGTCTGCCGTGTGGCGTGCGCTACAAAAGCCGTGATCCGTTTGAGGATTGATAACGGTCCCGCATACCGTCGGCCCGGCTGTTCGTCAGGCAGTGCGCCGCATCCGCGGCACCGGACAGTCATCGCCGAGTCCCCGTACGGCGCGAGCCAGGGGAGCCGGGGACCCATATCAGTCCCTGGGGTGAATCGGGCGCCCGCGCGTGAGCGAGGGGGTCCGTAGGAGACCTTCCTGCTCCGAACCCGTCAGCTAACCCGGTAGGCGAGAAGGAAGGAAAGGACCGCTC
The DNA here is from genome assembly GCF_048159505.1 of Streptomyces sp. T028. NCBI lineage: Bacteria > Bacillati > Actinomycetota > Actinomycetes > Kitasatosporales > Streptomycetaceae > Streptomyces > Streptomyces sp. T028. The sequence goes on along the minus strand of NZ_JBLRVZ010000016.1, from coordinate 109,388 downwards.
GTCTTGGCGTACACCTGCGCCACCGGGAAGCATCGCCGGCCCAGCCGGATGCAGCGCACCTCCGTCCGCGCGGCGGGTTTCGCGGCGCTGACCACCACCGGTGTCATGGCCACCGTCGCCTCCACCCCGGCTCTCGCCGCGGAGCCGACCCCCGAGCAGACCGGGCTGATCCCCGTCGTCGCCGCTGGTGAGGCCGTCGCCGACCAGGTCGACGACCAGGTCGCCCTGCAGAAGAAGGCCGCCTTCGAGGAGGCCGCGCGTGAGGCCGCCGCCAAGAAGGCCGCGGAGGAGCGCGAGGCACGCGTGCGTGCCGCCCGCGAGGCCGAGCGCAAGCGTCTGAACGCCTTCGTGCTGCCGATCACCGGCTCCTACGTCTCCACCGGCTATCACGCGAGCAGCTCCCTGTGGTCCTCCGGCAGTCACACCGGCATCGACTTCCACGCCGCCAGCGGCACGTCCGTGCACGCGGTCGGCCTGGGCACCGTCGTCGAGGCGGGCTGGGGCGGGTCGTACGGCAACCAGGTCGTCATCAAGATGAACGACGGCACGTACACCCAGTACGGCCACCTGTCCTCCATCGGCGTCTCGGTGGGCCAGCAGGTCACCCCTGGGCAGCAGATCGGCCTGTCTGGCGCGACCGGCAACGTCACCGGCGCGCATCTGCACTTCGAGGCCCGTACGACGGCGGAGTACGGCTCCGACATCGACCCGCTCGCCTACCTCCGCCAGCACGGCGTCACCATCTGACGGCACCCGGCGACGTCTGACGGCACCCGGCGACGGCCCGTCCCGAGCCCCGGCCCACGCGGCCGGGGCTTTCGCCGTTTTCGGCACCTCGCTGTCCAAAAAATATCCCTGGATTCCGGCCCGCCGTCGGAAATTCCGGCTCATTGCAATAGAGTCACGGAACACACGTCAATCGGCGGCGCTCGGCGACGTTTCACGGGGATTAAGGCGGAGGTCGGTATGCGTATTCCGGCGCACTCGGTGTGCACGGCCATCCGGGACGACATCGTCGCCGGTGTCTACGAGCGCGGCGGCCGCCTCACCGAGGAACTCCTCGCCCGCCGCTACGGCGTTTCCCGGGTCCCCGTCCGGGAGGCACTGCGCACCCTGGAGGCCGAGGGCTTCGTCGTGACCCGGCGGCACGCGGGCGCGTGTGTCGCGGAACCGACCGAGCAGGAGGCGGCCGACCTGCTGGAGATGCGCATGCTCCTGGAGCCGCTCGGTGCCGCCCGGGCCGCCCAGCGGCGCACCGAGGCCCACCTGAAGGTGCTGCGCGGACTCGTCCGGCTGGGCCAGGAGCGGGCCAGGAGGGGCAACAGCGAGGATCTGCGCTCCCTGGGCGGCTGGTTCCACGAGACGCTCGCCCAGGCCTCCGGAAGCCACGCCCTGACGTCCATGCTCACCCAGCTGCGCCACAAGATCGCCTGGATGTACGCGGTGGAGGCGCCCGCCAACCCCGTGGAGTCCTGGGCGGAGCACGGCGCGATCGTGGACGCGGTGGCGCGGGGCGACCAGGAGCGGGCGCGGACGGTCACGGCGCTGCACACCGAGCGCGCGAGCGCCGCCCACCGGCTGCGTTTCGTCGGCGGCGCGGACCGCGCCGACCGTGTGAGGACTTCGCAACCTCCCGTAAACATGACGGGTCTGCGTCATTAACACGGGAGCCGTATACAAAGAAGAGATATTCGGCGGAGAGGTATTTCCGCTGCCCTTTTCCGTGCGCGCCCGGAATTCTCGGTGGCGCGCATTCGGTGTGCCCGGCCCCGGGTTTCCGGTTATGCCGCCGGTAATGTCGCGGAGCAGCCGCGGAGCAGCCGCGGAGCGAGCGTGGAAGTGAGCGCGGAAGCCAGCGCTGAATCAGGCGTGAAAAAACGGCGGGGCCGCGCCACCCCGAGGGTGACGCGGCCCCGCGTGTGACTCAGACGGTCTCGGGGAGCTCCTCGAGACCCTCGGCGACCAGCTTCGCCAGCCGGTCCAGGGCGATGTCCGCGCCCTCGGCGTCGGAGGCGAGGACGATCTCCTCGCCCCCCTTCGCGCCGAGGCCGAGGACGGCCAGCATGGAGGCCGCGTTGACGGGGGTGCCGTCGGCCTTGGAGATCGTCACCGGGACGCCTGCGGCCGTGGCGGCTCGGACGAAGATGGAAGCGGGGCGGGCGTGGAGGCCCTCGGCCCAGCCGACGTTGACGCGGCGCTCAGCCATGTGTTGCTGCCCTTCGGTTCTCAGGTTGTCTAGACCGGTGTTGTCTAGACCAGTGTTCCACACGTGAAGCCGGTGAGGAACGGGCCGAACGTCCCGTTCCTCTGGCGGTCGCCGGATCGCGGCCTCGATCCTGCTTCCGTCCTCCACAGACTGCCTCGCGCCGTTGTCGTACGCGAGCCGTACTCTGGGCCCCATGCAGAGCGCCTCGGACCGGCACGAGTACCCCGCCCACTGGGAAGCCGACGTGGTGCTGCGCGACGGCGGCACCGCGCGCATCCGCCCCATCACCGTCGATGACGCCGAGCGCCTGGTCAGCTTCTACGAGCAGGTCTCGGACGAGTCGAAGTACTACCGCTTCTTCGCGCCCTACCCGCGACTGTCCGCGAAGGACGTCCACCGCTTCACGCACCACGACTTTGTGGACAGGGTGGGACTCGCGGCCACGGTCGGCGGCGAGTTCATCGCAACCGTACGCTATGACCGCATTGGTGCCGACGGTATGGCCGCCTCCGCGCCCGCCGACGAGGCCGAGGTCGCCTTCCTCGTCCAGGACGCCCACCAGGGGCGCGGCGTCGCCTCCGCCCTTCTCGAACACATCGCGGCCGTCGCGCGGGAGCGGGGCATCCGCCGCTTCGCCGCCGAGGTGCTGCCCGCCAACACCAAGATGATCAAGGTGTTCACGGACGCCGGCTACACCCAGCAGCGCAGCTTCGAGGACGGCGTGGTCCGCCTGGAGTTCGACCTCGAACCCACCGAACGCTCCCTGGCGGTGCAGCGCGCGCGGGAGCAGCGCGCCGAGTCCCACTCCGTACGACGGCTGCTGGCGCCCGGCTCGGTCGCCGTCGTCGGCACCGGGCGCGCCCCCGGCGGCGTCGGCCGCAGCGTCCTCGGCAACCTCCGCGAGGCCGGCTTCACCGGCCCCCTGTACGCCGTGAACCGGGCGTTCCCCGAAGACCTCAAGGAGATCGACGGGGTCCCCGCACACCGCTCCGTCCGCGACATCGCCGGCCCCGTCGACCTCGCGATCGTCGCCGTCCCCGCCGACCTCGTGCCCGAGGTCGTCACCGAGTGCGGCGAACACGGCGTCCAGGGCCTCGTCGTCCTCTCCGCCGGATACGCCGAGAGCGGCCCCGACGGCCGCGAACGCCAGCGCGCCCTCGTCCGGCACGCACGCGCGTACGGCATGCGGATCATCGGCCCCAACGCCTTCGGCGTCATCAACACCTCCCCGCAGGTGCGGCTCAACGCCTCGCTCGCCCCCGAGATGCCGCGCCCCGGCCGCATCGGACTGTTCGCCCAGTCCGGCGCCATCGGCATCGCCCTGCTGTCCCGGCTGGACCGGCGCGGCGGCGGCGTCACCGGTGTCACCGGCGTCTCCACCTTCGTCTCCTCCGGCAACCGCGCGGACGTCTCCGGCAACGACGTCCTGCAGTACTGGTACGACGACCCGGACACCGACGTCGCCCTCATGTACCTGGAGTCCATCGGCAACCCCCGCAAGTTCACCCGCCTCGCGCGGCGCACGGCGGCGGCCAAGCCACTGGTCGTCGTCCAGGGCTCCGGCTCCGCCCCGCAGGGCCACGCCGTCCGCGCGACCCGGCTTCCGCGCGCCACCGTGTCGGCGCTACTGCGCCAGGCCGGCGTGATCCGCGTCGACACCATCACCGAGCTGGTCGACGCGGGCCTGCTGCTCGCCCGCCAGCCCCTGCCGACCGGACCCCGCGTGGCGATCCTCGGCAACTCCGAGTCGCTGGGCCTGCTCACCTACGACGCCTGCCTCTCCGAGGGCCTGCGCCCGCTGCCGCCGCTGGACCTGACGACCGAGGCCTCGGCGGAGGACTTCCACGCGGCGCTCGCGCGGGCCCTGGCCGACGAGACCTGCGACGCGGTCGTGGTGACGGCGATCCCGGCGATCGGCGAGACCTCGCCCAGTGACGCCGCCCTCGCGGAGGCGCTGCGCTCGGCGGCCGCCGCGGCCCCCGCCAAGCCGGTCCTCGTCGTCCACGTGGAACTGGGCGGCCTCGCCGCCGCGCTGTCCGCCGCGACCAGCACCGCGCCCCGCGCCGGAGCGGGTGCCGGAGCGGGCGCACGCACGCGTGGCGCGACGCCGCCACAGCCCGGCGCCGCCCCCGAGGGAACCGCCCCCGAGGGAACCACCCCCGAGGGAACGGCCGCTGCGGTGGCGGCCCCCGAGGGCGCCCACCTCATCCCCGCCTACCCCGCCGCCGAGCGGGCCGTACGCGCCCTCGCCGAAGCCGTGAAGTACGCGCAGTGGCGGCGCGAGGCCGCCGAACCCGGCAAGGTGCCCGAGTACGAGGACATCGACGAGAAGGGCGCCGCCCGGCTGATCAACGGGCTCCTCGCGCGTGGGCAGGGCCTCACCCTGGGCACCGAGGAGACCTGCGAGCTGCTCGGCCACTACGGCATCCACCCCCGCCGGGCCACCCCCGCGCCCGCCCCCGACGACGCGGCCCGCGCCGCGGGCACCCTCGGCTACCCCGTCGCCCTCAAGGCCACCGCCCCGCACCTGCGCCACCGCGCCGACCTGGGCGGCGTCCGCCTCGACCTCGCCGACGAGGAGCAACTGCGGCGGGCGTACGCCGAGTTGACCGAGCTGTTCGGAAAGCCGGAGGAGATCCGTCCGGTCGTCCAGGCGATGGCCCCGCGCGGGGTCGACACGGTCGTCCGCGCGGTCATCGACCCGGCGGCCGGGGCCGTACTGTCCTTCGGGCTCGCCGGGGCGGCCTCCCAACTGCTCGGCGACATGGCCCACCGCCTGGTGCCGGTCACCGACCGCGACGCGACCTCCCTGATCCGCTCGATCCGTACGGCCCCCCTGCTCTTCGGCTGGCGCGGCGCCGCCCCGGCCGACACCCCCGCCCTGGAGGAACTGCTCCTGCGCGTATCCCGCCTGGTCGACGACCACCCGGAGGTCGTGGCGGTCACCCTGGAACCGGTCGTCGTCGCCCGCCACGGCGTCAGCGTCCTGGGCGCCTCGGTCCGCCTCGCCCCGCCCCCGGCCCGCGACGACCTCGGCCCGCGGACCCTGCCGGCCTACTGACGCCTCCGGCGGACCCGCGCCGCCCCGGACCGAGCCCTCGCGAGCGGTGCCTCGCAGTCAGTGGGTCCCCGTAGGATGGACCGCATGGCCAAGACCAGTACGACGACCCAGGGGCTGCGCGCGGCGATCGAGCGCAGCGGCTACTACCCGGCCCTCGTGGCCGAGGCGGTGGAGGCCGCCGTGGGCGGCGAGCCCATCCGGTCGTACCTGGTCCACCAGGAGACCACGTTCGACCAGAACGAGGTGCGCCGGCACGTGACCGTGCTGGTCCTCACCGGCAACCGCTTCATCGTCAGCCACACCGACGAGCAGGCCGCCGACACCACCTCCCCGACGCCGTACGCCACGACGTCCACGGAGTCGGTGAAGCTCGGCCGGATCTCCTCGGTCGTCGTCAGCCGCGTCGTCGCGAACCCGGAGTCGTACACACCGGGCACCCTGCCGCGCGAGGTCGTGCTGACCATCGGCTGGGGCGCCGTCTCCCGGATCGACCTGGAGCCGGCCGCCTGCGGCGACCCCAACTGCGACGCCGACCACGGCTACACGGGCAACTCGACCGCCGACGACCTCAGCCTGCGCGTCAGCGAGGCCGGCGACGGCCCGGACACGGTGCGCCAGGCGCTCGCCTTCGCCCAGGCGCTCTCCGAGGCCACCGCGGACACCGCCCGCTGATGGCCGCCCCCGCCTCCTGGGACCACCCCGAACCCCTCGCCGTCTCCACCGCCCCCGTCCCGGAGTACGGCACCGGCTCCCTCGCCGACCTGCTGCCCACGCTGGCCGCCGGCATGGGCGTACCCGGAATGACGGCGGCGATCGAGGAGCTGACCCCGGCCGACCGCAACTGCGTCTTCCTGATAGACGGCCTCGGCTGGGAGCAGATCAAGGACCACCCGGACGAGGCGCCGTATCTGCACAGCCTCCTCGGCGGCTCGCGCGGCGGCACCGGACGTCCCCTCACCGCCGGCTACCCGGCGACCACCGCGACCTCCCTCGCCTCCGTCGGCACCGGCCTCCCGCCCGGCGCCCACGGCCTGCCCGGCTACACCGTGCGCAACCCGGCCACCGGCGAGCTGATGAACCAGCTGCGCTGGCAGCCCTGGACCTCGCCGCACGCCTGGCAGCCGTACCCCACGGTCTTCCAGCTCGCCGACGCGGCCGGTGTGCATGCCGCGCAGGTCTCGTCGCCCGCCTTCCAGAACACCCCGCTGACCAAGGTCGCGCTCAGCGGCGGCACCTTCCACGGGCGGCTCACCGGCGAGGAGCGCATGGACCTCGCCGCCGAGCAGCTCGCCGCCGGCGACCGCTCCCTCGTCTACACGTACTACGCCGAACTGGACGGCGCGGGCCATCGCTACGGCGTCGCCTCCGACACCTGGCGCGGCCAGCTCATGTACGTCGACCGGCTGGTCCAGCGCCTGGCCGAGCAACTGCCCCCGCGCAGCGCGCTCTACGTCACCGCCGACCACGGCATGGTCGACGTCCCCTTCGACGAGCAGCACCGCATCGACTTCGACGAGGACTGGGAGCTCCGCGCCGGAGTCGCCCTCCTCGGCGGCGAGGGCCGCGCCCGGCACGTCTACGCCGTCCCCGGCGCCGAGGACGACGTGCTGACCTGCTGGCGCGAGGTGCTCGGCGAGCAGTTCTGGGTGGCGTCACGGGACGAGGCGATCGCCGCGGGCTGGTTCGGGCCGCAGCTGGACGAACGCGTGTACCCCCGTCTCGGCGATGTGATCGCGGCCGCCCGCGACGACGTCCTGATCATCGCCTCCGAGCGGGAGCCCAAGGAGTCGGCCATGGTCGGCAACCACGGCTCGATGACCCCTGCCGAGCAGCTCGTCCCCCTGCTCGAAGTACGCTCCTGACGCCCGCACATCCCCCTCTCCACCGAAAGGTGTCCCACTCACCATGCCCGAGCTGGTGTTCTTCTCCGGAACCATGGACTGCGGGAAGTCGACGCTGGCTCTGCAGATCGAGCACAACCGCTCCGCGCGCGGGCTGCAGGGCATGATCTTCACCCGCGACGACCGTGCGGGACAGGGCAAGCTGTCCTCCCGTCTGGGCCTGGTCACCGACGCGGTCGAGGTCGTGGACGGCCAGGACCTGTACACGTACCTCGTCGACCACCTCTCGCAGGGCGGCCGTGCGGACTATGTGATCGCGGACGAGGCGCAGTTCCTCGCCGAGGAGCAGATCGACCAGCTCGCGCGTGTGGTCGACGATCTCGGCATCGACGTCTACGCCTTCGGCATCACCACCGACTTCCGCTCCAAGCTGTTCCCCGGCTCCCAGCGGCTCGTCGAACTCGCCGACCGCGTCGAGGTCCTCCAGGTCGAGGCGCTCTGCTGGTGCGGCGCCCGCGCCACCCACAACGCCCGCACGGTCGGCGGCGTCATGGTCGTCGAGGGCGCCCAGGTCGTCGTCGGCGACGTCAACCAGGCGGACACCGTCGGCTACGAGGTCCTGTGCCGCCGGCATCACCGCCGCCGTATGACGAGCGCCTCCGCACGCGCGGGCGCGCTCTCGCCGGACGTCCTGCCGGTTTCTCCCTACTGAGGTCGTCGGACAGCACCAGTTCCGCACCCGGCGCCACACTGAACCGCTCCGGGGCCGATGGAGTCTCCGGACGGTCCCGGAGCGGTTCAGCGGAACTCCACGGTGCTCTGCGTCCACCTGGGCGGCCGGCCCGCACCGCGTCGGCTCCCTACGCCGCTGCTCGCCGCTCGCCGGTCCGCGCGCGCCGCCCGAGCACATACCCGGCCTGGAGCCGCGTCCTGGCGCCCAGGGCGTCCATGAGATCCGCGATCCGCCGCTGGCAGGTCCGCAGGGAGATGCCCAGACGGCGGGCGATCACCTTGTCCTCGAGACCGTTCAGCAGCATGCGCTCGATGGAATCGTCGATCAGCGCGGAGGCCGAGCGCGCGCTGTCGTGGTCGTAGCTGCCGTCGAACGGCCGCGCCTGGTCCCACGCGCCGTCGAGCGTGCGCCACAGTGCGGCGACCACGGACGGTTCACGCACCACGCTGAGTCCCGGTCCCTCGCCGACCGGGACCACGGCGACCTCCGCGTCGACGACCAGCAGCCACGCCGGCGAGGAGGCGGCCGTACGCACTTCTCCTCCGTGCGTGTACAGGGCCTCGGCCCGCTCGCGCACCCGTACGTCGAACCGGGCGGCCTCCGGCAGCAGCACCCGGAGCAGTTCGGGTCGGGTCCCCGCGTACCTCGGCCACGGGCCGCGTTCCGGGTCCGCGGGCTCGTGCCAGGGGTCCTCGGCGGGCAGGGACAGCAGGATCTCCCGCTCGGCCCCGGCGGTGACCGTGGAGAGGACTCCCCCGGCCGCCGAGGGGTCCTCGAACCGCTGGACCTGCGGCGGCCATGCCTCGTCCACGAGATTGGCCCGGTACAGCGGCAGCAGACTGTGCATCTGCTGCCGCAGCCGCTCCAGTTCGTTCTGCCGCTGCTGCAGGGCCTCGTCGTGCGCCGCCAGCAACTGCACGGACGCGGTCAGCGGATTGACGGCCACGTACGCGTAGGTGCAGCCGTGCACCAGGTGCAGCAGCCGCAGCCGGCCCAGGTCCTCGATGGCGTCCGCGGCCTCCGCCTCGGAGAGGCCGAGGTCTCGTACGCAGCGCCCTATGTCGACCCAGTCGCTGCGTAAGGCGAGCGTGTACACCTCACTGGCCGCTGTGCCTGCCCGCGGTACGTCCGGCAGGATGGATATGTCATCGATGGACATGATGTGTCTCCCCTTCGTATTCGTGCCTGACGCAAGTCGACGGCTGCCCGTCGAGTCGCCCCCGATCGATTCTTCAACGGGAGCGGGGCGCGCGCCGAACCACGGCGCGCCGTCTTCGTCAATATGCAACAACCGGGCAACACAAGCCGCTCGAGCCATAGGGGATGCATGAGCCACCGTCAGTCCGTAAGCCCTTTACCAGGCCTTTGGTCCGATCTGAGTCCCATCACGGCCCTGCCGGTGACAGCCGAGGAGCAACGCACGGGCAACGTGCTGGGGCGGATCAGCTTCGCCGACGCCCCGGCCGCGCCCGGACTCGACGACGGCATCCCGCGTCTGACCACCCACATGGCGAACGAACTCGTCCCTTCCGTCCAGGAGATCTGGCGGACCGACCGCCCCGTGCGGGCCGGTGCCGCCGGTGATGCCGTCTTCGCCGAGGACGGCGAGCACCTCTTCTACGCGGCACGCCTGGGCCCGCGGCCGGTCTACCGGGACGCGGTGCGCGAACTCTACGAGAACGCCCTGCGGTTGACCTGGGAGCGCGGCTACACCGACCTGGCCCGCATGTGGAACCTCATCGGCGGCATCACCAGCCCGAACGCGGACGGCCTGGAGATCTACCGCGACTTCTGCATAGGCAGGGCGGAGGCCTTCGCCGCCTTCGCCGAACAGTTCCCGCAACTGCCGGCCGCCACCGGAATCGGCACGCTCAGCCCCGGCGTCGACCTCTGCTTCCTCGCCGCGAAGCCCGGCCGCGCCGTACACCTGGAGAACCCCCGGCAGACGCCGGCCTACAAGTACCCCTCCGCCTACGGGCCGAAGTCGCCGAGCTTCGCCCGGGCGACCTTCCTGAGGGACCTCGAAACCCCTGGCGCCGGCCGCCTCCTCGTTTCGGGCACCGCCAGCATCCTCGGCGACGACACGGTGCACCTCGACAACGTTGCCCGGCAGACCGAGGAGACCCTCCGCAACATCGAGGCCCTCGTCGGCAGCGACAACCTCCGCCGGCACGGCGTGGACGGCGTCGGCTACGACGTCAAGGACCTCGACCAGGTCAAGGTCTACGTGCGCGACGCCGAGGACCTCCCCGTGGTGAAGGGCATCTGCGAGTCGGCGTTCCCCCGCGAGACCGACATCGCGTACTTCAACGTCGCCGTCTGCCGGCCCGACCTGCTGGTGGAGATCGAGGGAGTGTGCTCGTGACCGACATCCTTGCGCAACCCCGGGCCGTCCCCACCCCGGCCGACGCCAACCTGGCCGCCCGCCTGGAGCAACTCGCCGAGGACAAGGGCTGGTCGGAACGGACCGCCTACCTCCAGGGCACCCACCGCTACTCCTACTCAGAGGTGTACGACCGCGTACGGCGCACCGCCGGAGCCCTCCGGGCACTGGGCGTCGGCCGCGGGGACCGGGTGCTGCTGGCGCTTCCGGACAGTGTCACCTTCGTGGTGACCTTCCTGGCCGTCCTGCGGATCGGCGCGGTGGCCGTACCGGTGAACACCTTCTTCCACGCGGACGAACTGCGCTCCAGCGAGGAGATCGCCGAGGCATCGCTCGTCGTCTCCGACGCCGCGCTGCGGGAGGAGTTCCGCGGCCGGACGGTGACACCGCGGGACCTCACGGAGGCGGAGGACGACTCGACCGGCGCCGCCGAGCCGGTGCCGTCCGACGCCCCCGCCTTCGCCGTGTTCACCTCGGGCACGACGGGCGCTCCCCGCCTGTGCTTCCACGACCACGGCGACGCGCTCCACTTCGACCGGGCCATCGGCGGCGTCCTCTCTCTCCGCCAGGGCGAGGTGAGTTACTCCGTGTCGCGGATGTACTTCGCCTACGGCCTGGGCAACTCGGTCCTCCTGCCGCTGCAACGCGGCGCCTCGGTCGTACTGACACCCGAGCGCGCCGACGAGACGATCGCCCTGTCGGTCCTGCGACGCCACGGCGTGAGCGTCCTCTACGCCCAACCCAGCTTCTACGCCCGGCTGCTGGCCCACCCCGACGCGGGCGCCCTGGGCCGACTGCGGCTGGCACTCGTCGCCGGGGAGACCCTGCCCCGGCCGCTGGAGGACCGGCTGCGCCGCATCCTCGGACCGCGCCTGCTGAACATCTGCGGTACGAGCGAGATCGGCCACGCCGTCCTGGCCAACGGCCCCGAGGAGATCCACCCCTACAGCCTGGGCCGCGTCCTGTCCCCGTACCGGGTGCGGGTGGTCGACGACGCGGACGAGCCCGTACCGGCCGGCGAGGTCGGACGGCTGCAGATCTCCGGTCCGACCATCGGCCCGGGCGTGCGGCGCGGCAGCCTGCCGCCGCACCGGCTGGACTCGCAGGAGTGGTTCACCACCGGCGACTCCGCCCGCCTCGACGAGGACGGCCTGGTGTGGCTGTTCGGACGGGTGGACGACATCGAGATCGTCGCCGGCGCCAACGTCCACCCCACCGAGGTGGAGGATCTGATCACCGGTATCGCCGGGATACGGGAGGCCGCGGTGGTCGCGGTGCGCCGGCCCGGTGGGATGACGAGCCTGCGGGCCTATGTCGTCACCGAGCCGGGAACGGGCCGCGCCTCCCTGGTCAAGGCGGTCCGCTCGACCGCCGAGACCGCGTTGACCTGGTACAAGGTCCCCGAGGACGTCGAGTTCGTCGACGCCCTGCCCCGTAACAGCACAGGGAAGATCCTCCGCCGGGTCCTGCGCGGATGGACCGAGGAGGTATCCGATGGCAAGGACTGAGACGCCCGCCGTCGCCGCGAAGATCCCGCCCGCCGCGACCGCCGCCGCACTGCTCACCATGGTGCTGTGGGCCTCCGCGTTCGTGGCGATCCGGCACGTCGGCGAGAGTGTGCGCCCCGGCTCCCTGGCACTGGGCCGTCTGCTCGTCGGATCCCTCGCGCTCCTCGCCGTCGTGGCCGTGCGGCGCGAGGGACTGCCGCCGCGCGCCGCGTGGCCCGGCATCGCCGGCATGGGCGTGTTCTGGTTCGGGCTGTACATGGTGGCACTCAACTGGGGCGAGCAGCACACCGACGCGGGCACGGCCGCCCTCCTCGTCGGCACCGGCCCGCTGCTGGTGGCGCTGCTCGCGGGTTTCCTGCTGCACGAGGGCTTCCCGCGCCCGCTGCTGGCCGGCCTCGTGGTGGCCTTCGCCGGCGCGGCGCTGGCGGGCGCCTCCAGCGGGGGCGGGGACACGGCCGTCGCGGGTGTACTGCTCTGCCTGGCCGCGTCGGCCGGGCACGCGGTGGGTGTCATCTTCCAGAAGCCCGCGCTCTCCCACGCCTCGCCCTTGCAGGTCACCGCCTACGCATCGGCGATCGGTGCCGTCGCCTGTCTGCCCTTCGCCGGCCAGCTCGTCAGTGACCTCGGCGACGCCTCGGCAGGCAGTTGGGCGGGGGTCGTGTACCTCGGGCTCCTGCCGACCGCGCTCGCGTTCTGGACCTGGTCGTACGCCCTCTCACACATGCCGGCGGGGCGCCTGGGAGCGGTGACGTACATCGTCCCGGCCCTGACCGTGGTGCTGGCCTGGCCCACGCTGGGGGAGTTCCCGTCGGCGCTCGCACTGGCCGGTGGCGTGCTGTGCCTCGTGGGAGTGGGCGTCTCCCGTCGCCCCTCGCGGACCGAGCTCGCCTCCGATCCGTCGTCCGCCGAGTCCGAACCTCCGGAGGAGGCACGGGTGGGGCAGACGACGGACGCTTCCGGGCCGACGCGCGAAAAGGACTGACAACAGGACAGGTGGTCATGGGGCGGACCGAGGGCCGGTTCGCCCGGCCCGCACTCCGCCGGCCTCCTCATCCGGTACGGTCTGCTGAAGCCCGTACCACCGGTTGCGCGGCAGATGGTGGACGGTCAACCAAAAGTGGACGGTCAACCAAAAGGACGCCGGCTCTGCAGATCGAGCACAACCGTTCCGCGCGCGGACTGCGGGGCATGATCTTCACCCGCGACGACCGTGCGGGCCAGGGCAAGCTGTCCTCCCGTCCGGGCCTGGTCACCGACGCGGTCGAGGTCCTCCAGGTCGTCGTCGGCGACGTCAACCAGGCGGACACCGTCGGCTACGAGGTCCTGTGTCGCGCGCACCGTCGCAGCCGGTTCTCTCCTCCTGCCGGGCGAGGCGCCGGCCAGGAGGCCCGCCGGGACCGGACGAAGCCGTTCGTCGGCGCCTCCGAGTCGGGTGGGACACCTGGCAATGGTATGGCCGACGCGCGAGATCTGCGTACGGCACTCCTCGCCCACGCGCTGACCGACAGCCGCCGCAAGGCCGCCGTTTCCGAGGCAAGGAAGACGGCCTCCTCGTCGGCTATGCGCCGCTGACGGAGAACCTCCAGAAAGCCATCGTTGAGTACACCGAGGCCGACCCGTGCGACCGCACCCTCGGCCAGGACGTCGAACCGCGCGCTGGACGAACTACGCAACGAGTGCGACATCCTCACCGGCATCGTGCGCGGCTTCGCCTGGAGGCCCTGCTCGACCGTCCCGGCCCTATGGCCAAGTGCGGCCGACAAGTGGTGATTGAGTCTCAGCGACACGCCGTGTATGCGGCGTGTCGCTGAGACTGAGCGCACACTTGGCTTCGCCCGCCGACCGGTCAGATGCGACGCTTGGCAGAGGCCGGCCCGACGAACTCCGCCCACGCCTGCCGCCGCCCGAACTCCTCGCGCTCCAGCCCCGGCCTCCTCCTCCGGTCGCCGCGCGGCCCCGTCGTCGTTGTCCCAGCCGTCCCCGAGACTCACGACCACCGCACCCACGCCGCCGTTCTCACGCGCCCCGGGAACCGCCTCGGCCCCCGCCGTCGCGCCCTTGCGCTCCGCCATGTCCATCACCGCCTCCTTGCCGAGGGCACTGTCGTCGGCATGACGACGAAACCCGCAAACCCCACCAGCACCATCCAACCCGCCATCTCCTGCGCTTCCTTGAAGTCAGCCCGCACCTTCGAGATGCGGTTCACCTCCACGCCCCGCGGAGCCCGCCTCGCGGCCGTCCGTCTGGACGAGTGGGGGATCCCGTACGGCACCGGCCCGCACGAGGCGATCGTGCTGATCCTCGTGTCGCACCTCGCGACCCGCTGGGACTGGCAGCCACGACAGCGCGCTGCCGCTGCCGCTGCCCCAGCTCACCGACGGCGTGAAGAGCCGTATCCGTGAGGCACTCGGCGACTCCGAAGACGGCGCGGGGGAGTCCCACACCCTCGCCGGGCCCGTCTACCCGGGGAGCGCCCGAACCACACCGTCCGCTGGCGCAACCTGCACCGGGGCGAGACGACCGCCGTCGAGGTGAGGCTGACCTGTCATACGTCGGCCCCGGCAACCTGATCAACGGCAAGCCGTCCGAGATGTACGACAACATCGCCGCGATCCTCGGACTCGAGCACGACGACCGGGCGTTCAAGGCCCTTGTGACGATGGAGGGGATGGAGGGGGTGGAGAGGACGGAGGGGAAGGGCGGCCGTTCCGACTACGCCGTGCTCGACGCCCTGATGCCGGTGTGTCCACGGCCGACGAGGGCCGGCTGCGGGAGGCGCGGCTGGCGGCCGCCGGGTGGAGGGGGATTCCCCCGTGTGGCGGACGGCCCCGCTCCCCCGCCGTCGGCCGGCAGGGGAGCGGGGCGGGTCGCCAGGGGTGTCCTCATTCCCACCAGTTGAGGCTGCTGATGGGGGAGATGGCGGAGTAGCTCTCGATCTGCGACCAGGAGAACGCGTACTTGTTGAAGACGGCCTCGCTCGGGATCCAGCGGAAGCCGTACCAGGCGTCCCAGATGTAGACCCGGGGGCTGCTGGTCGTCTTGGCGAGGAACCCGCCCGACAACTCATAGGCCGTGGACCAGCCGCAGTCCGCGAAGACACTGCTGCCGACGATGCTGATGCCGTTCCAGCTGTCCCACAGGTCGAAGTAGACCGTCTCGTTGGGGATGTAGTACAGGACGCTGCCCGGGCCGACCAGGTACACGCGCGGGTTGGAGGCCGTCTTGATCCGCTGTCCCGGTGTCGGGCACGCGGCGGCCGTGGACAGCGGGGCCGAGTCCTCCGCTGCCGTCGGCAGCCCCGACAGGTCGTCGGTCGCCTTCACCAGCACCGGTTGGGCGGCTTCGGTGGCCGCGGAGGACGCAGCCGAGGTGCCGGCGGTGGCCAGCGAGAGGCACAGTCCCACTGCCAGGGCGAGCCATATGCGCTGAATCAGGTTTTTCACGGGCGGTCGTCTCCCTCTTGCGATGATGCGGACAGGGCGTCTGCCCGGTGACGGAGCGGTCCCCCGCACCTCTCCGTCACCGGGCCAGGCCGACGCTGGCAGCAGGCTCGGGAGCCTGGCAACGAATCACCGCCCGGTGGGATGCTGGGACGCTGAAACACACGGGGACCAGGTACGTCCGTCGATCTGCTGGGACGTCGGTGGGACGGGCGCCGGGGTGAGGACGGAGGGGGAGTCGGGCATGGCGGGGCAACTCGTGGAGTTCGAGGAGTTCGCGGCCTGTCTACGGGCGCTCAAGGAACGGGCGGGCCTCAGCTACGGCGCGCTGGCCAAGAAGACCGGAATCAGTAGTTCCAGTCTGCATCGGTACTGCTCCGGCTCGTACGTTCCGCAGGACTACGGGTCGGCACACCACTTCGCCACGGCCTGCGGGGCGTCACGGGAGGAACTGCGCCGATTACACCGACTCTGGGCGCTGGCGGACGCCGGCCGGGAGACCGTCCGCGACCCGGCTCCGGCCCCGGACCGCGACCCGGCCCCGGCTCGGGCCCCGGCCCCAGACCCGGCGCCCGAGCCGACCCCGGACCCTGCCGTGGAACCCGCTCCAGCCACGTCCCCACCCGCGCCCGCCCTACGTGCACCCGCCCCACCCGCACCCGCTCAAACCGCCCCGGCCCCAGCTGCCCCCACCACAACGTCCCCGCCCACCACCGCCCGCGGCCCGCGATCCCCTTGGCGTCACAGAAGGGCGCTCGTTCTCGGTGTGATCGCACTCGCCCTGGCGCTGGCCACCGCATGGGGGGTGGTGACGGCGTCCGGCACCGGATCCGCCCTCGGCGGCGGCGCGGCCGACGGCGAACGGCTGCTGTTCTCGACGGCGTGCACCGGGCCCTTGAGCATGGGCCGGCGCGGCACGTGTGTACGGGAGGTGCAGCGGCTCCTGCGCCGTGCCGGGGCCGAAGTGGACATCGACGGCGAATTCGGCCCACAGACCCTGCGTCGCGTGACCGCCTTCCAGGTGCTGTCGCGCATCGGCGCCGACGGGGTGGTCGACGAGGAAACGAAGAAGGCGCTTTACGCACCGGGGATCCGGATGGACACCTGGGCACGGGAGAAGGTCGGGCAGCGGGTCCGTGAGGTGTTCGGTGGGGCCGCCGAGCGGGCGGTCGCCGTCGCCGTCTGTCAGTCGTCCCTCGACCCGCTGCACATCGTGTCGAACGCCGACGGCACCAGGAACTGGGGTGTCTTCCAGCTCTCCGACATCGCCCTGCGGAAGTCGGGCGGCACACCCCGCGACGCGGTCGATCCGGAGTGGAACATCCAGGCCGCCCACCGCCTGTGGAGCCGTACGAAGGATTTCAGAGCCTGGCCGTACTGCGATGGTGCGGCCTCTCCCGAAGCCGTCGAACCCGGCTCGGTGAAGACGTCCGACGGCCGGCTGGTGCCGCCGACGCAGAGCGCCTCCTCGGCCGCCTGTCCGGCACCGGGGCAGCGGTTCAAGCTGGCCGCCCACAACCGGGTGTACCTGGTCGGCCCGGGCAGCAGCCTGTACTACATCCCCGACGAAACCGTCTACTTCAATCTGTGGGACAGCTGGGACGGCGTCGTCACGCTCAGCGGCGAGGTCTTCGTGGACTGCAACTGGCCCAAGGCCTACGCCCTGACGGGCGCGTTCCTGGCCAGGACGGGCAGCGGCGCCCGGATCTACATCTGGGACGCCTGGTACGGCTACCGCTTGATCCCGGACGGTAGGGCCTTCGACGCGTACGGGTTCTCCAGGCCGAAGATCCAGACGCGGTCCTCCCTCTCCCCCGCCGACAGCGACCGCAGGTGGCAGTGAGCGAGTGACTGACACTTGAGTCTGCGACAACTACCCTCGCAAGAGGAAGCGTTGCGTGTCTCAACGGGGAGCCAGTGATGCCGGGGGAGAACAGGACACCGGGCCTGCGTTTACGCGGTCTCACGGAGGGCACCGCGCCGCCCGCTCCCAGGCGGCCGGGTGTCCGGCAGCGCGGTGCGGCACTGGCCGCTGCCGTGCGGGCCAGGCTGCGGCCGACCCGTAACCGGGTCACCGGTTACATAGCGATCAGCGCCGTCGGCGCGCTCATCGGCACGTCACTGGCCGTGGGAGTCGGTGTGTCCGGCACCATTCCCCGGCTCGCCGACATCGGCGCCTGGCTGAGCAGCAGCGAGAAGGGCGAGGTCGCCCACGCGAACGGTCTGACGGGAGATGTGGACGGCAAGGTCGTCCTGCCGCCGGGGATGGAGGGCCATCCCGTCTCGGTCTCGCAGGACGGCGAGACCATTCTGGTGCTGGACGAGAAGACCGGGAACGTCGTCAGGATCGACGCGTCCCAGCTGACGGCCGAACAGTCCGCGGACTACGGTGCGGCCGGGCTGCAACTGGTCTCCGGCGGCGCCTACGCGTATGTCGTCGACCCGGTGAAGGGCACCGTCCAGCAGATCGACCCCGCGATGACGACCCCCAAGGGCCCGCCGGTCAAACTGGGTGGCAAGCCGGGAGTCGCCGTGGCGAGCCAGGACGGCACGCTGTGGGTGCCGCTGCCCGGCAAGGGCACGGTGGTGCCGTTCGTCAAGGGCCGCAGGAGCACGACGGTCAAGGTGGCCGAGGCGGGCCACGATCTGGTGCTGACGCTGGCCGACGACCGTCCCGTCGTGACCGACCGGACCGCCGCCGTGATGAAGATGCTGACGCTCACCGGCGTCCAGGACACCTTCGACCTCGGTGACGCGCTGGACGACTCGGCCCCGAAGGACATCCTGGTGCCGACGAGCACCGACGGTCCGACGGTACCGGTGCTGGCCACCGGCAGCGGGGTGCTGGTGCTGGCGAACGTCGGCAGCGGGCAGGTCGTCCACGCCCGGCTGCCGGTGGACGGCACCGATCTGGGCGCACCCCAGGTGCTCGGCAAGAGGGTGTACGTCCCGGACGAGTCCAGCGGCAGACTGCTGGTGTACGACGTCTCCGCCGCCGCCCTCGTCGACCCGGTACAGGTGACCGAGGGCGCCGGGCAACTCGAACTCTTCGTGCGCAACGGTCTGCTGTGGGTGAACGACCAGGACAACGCCGCCGCCGCGGTGATCAACGCCGGCGGGAAGGTCGTACGCATCGGCAAGTACAAGGAGGATGTGCCCACCGCGCGCAAGCCCCAGGACAAGCCGGTGGAGGACAGCGTCCCGACCCGCCCGCCGACCAACCAGGGCCCGCCGCAGACGACGGACCCGGCCCCCGACCCGGCGGATTCGGCCCCTGATCCGGTCGCCCCCGCACCGGGCCCCGATCCCTCCACGGACGCGCCGAACACCGACCCGGAACCGGAGCCGTCCGGGGGCGGGACCGCATCCGGGACTCCGACGCCGGACTGCGAAGTCCGCTGGGAGGACGGCTGCCCGGAGCCCGAGGCACCGGGAACACCGCAGGCACAGTCGGGCGCGGGCGTCATCCGCATCACCTTCGCCGCGGCGTCGGGCGTGACCCCGAAGCGCTACGTGCTCCGGGGGGCAGCCGCGGGCCAGACGGTCACCCCGGAGGAGGTCGGCCCGGAAGGTCCCTTCACGTTCGAGGTCAGGGGCGGGTCCTGCGACCAGCAGTACAGCTTCACCGTGGTCGCCGAGTACGCCGGGGGCGCGCCGAGCAAGGAGTCCGCCCCCTCGGTGCCCGCCCGCCCGTGCATCGCACCCGGCGCACCCCAACAGCTCACGATCACCCCGGCCGGGGGCGGACACGGCGGCACGGTGACCTGGCAGCCTCCGCAGGGCGCCGACGGCTCCGTGACGTACGTGATCAACGGAACGCAGCAGGTCACCGGGACCACCTACACGTACACAGGTCTGAAGAACGGGAGCAAGTACCCGGTGTCCGTGACGGCGAGCAACGCCGCCGGATCCGGCGGGGCCGTGAACGGGACGCTCGACCTGACCCCGCCGGACAAGGTGAAGGGCATCGTCCACAACCTGAACGACTCGACTCCCCTGGCGATCCGGACCGTGCCGAGCACCACGGAAGGCGGCAGGGTCACCAGGATCCCGGGCATGACGCAGCCCGACGTCACCGTCCACTGCAAGACGACGGGCAGCCAGGAGACGCACCCGTACACCGGGGCCGTCAGCAACGTCTGGGGCAAGATCACCTGGAACGGCTACACCGGTTACGTCGCCGACATCTACCTCGACTCCCGCCTCGACCCCGACATCTGGGACTGCGAATGACCTCTCCGAACCATGACGGCACCGCGCTCTTCGCACAGTGTTTCCGTGCCCTCGCCGACAATGTCGAACGGGTCGTCAAGGGCAAGCGCAGCACCGTCGAGCTGGCGCTGATCTGCCTGTTCTCCGAAGGCCACCTTCTGATCGAGGATGTGCCCGGCACCGGCAAGACGACCCTGGCGCGCTGTCTGGCGTCCTCCATCGAGGCCGACTTCGGGCGGGTGCAGTTCACCCCGGACCTGCTGCCCTCCGACATCACCGGTGTCACCGTCTACCGGCAGAACACCGGTGCGTTCGAGTTCCTCCCCGGCCCGGTCTTCGCCAACATCGTGCTCGGCGACGAGATCAACCGCGCCTCGCCGAAGACACAGTCCGCGCTGCTGGAGGTCATGGAGGAGCGCCGGGTCACGGCGGACGGCAAGGCCCACCAGGTGCCCCGTCCGTTCATGGTGCTCGCCACACAGAACTCGGTCGACATGGGCGGCACCTACCCGCTGCCCGAGGCGCAGCTGGACCGCTTCCTGATGCGGATCACCATGGGCTACCCCGACCACGCCTCCGAGGTGGCGATCCTCACCGGAGCCGCCGTCAGCGCCACCCCGGAGTCGCTGTCCACCATCGCCACCGCCCAGCACATCGCGGACTTCGTCAAGGTCGCCGCCCAGGTGCAGGTGGCCGAGCCGCTCTACGACTACCTGGTGCGGGTGGTGGCGGCGACCCGCTCGCTGCCCGACGTACGGCTCGGCGCCTCGCCGCGCGGCTCCGTCGCCCTGCTGCGCGCGATCAGGGTGCGCGCGGCCTCCGAGGGACGGTCGTACGCGCTGCCCGAGGACGTCAAGGCGCTCGCCGGGTCCGTTCTCGCCCACCGGCTGATCCTCACGCCGGAGGCCGAACTCAGCGGCCGTACCGGCGCGGACGTGATCGCCGAAGTGCTGGCCTCGGTACCGCAGAGCGGTGGGGCGCGCGTCTGATGCTGTCGGCCACGGGGTGGGGCACGGCGGTCGGCGGCGCCGCGCTGACCGCCGCCGGTTACGCGCTCGGATACGGCGAGGCCGCGGCGCTCGGAGGGACCTGTCTGCTCGCGGTCGCCGTCGCCGCCCTCTGGACCCTCCCCAGCCCCAGGCTGGGCGCCGAACGGCGGATCGCGCCGCGCAAGGTGGGCCGGGGCGAACCCGCCGAGGGCATCGCCGTCCTGACCAACAAGGGAGGGCGCACCCGGCGGGGGCTGCGGGTCACCGACCACAGCGGCGACGAGGAGATCACCGTCGGCATACCGCCGCTGCGCGCGGGCACGCCGTACGAACTGCGGTACGCGCTGCCCACCGCCCGCCGCGGCCCGGTGCCGGTGGGACCGCTGCGCCTGGAGCGTACCGACCCCCTGGGACTGGCCCGCCGGCTGCGCTCGTACGGCGCCTCGGACACGCTGCTCGTCAGGCCCCGGATCTGTCTGCTGCCCGTGCTGCCGTCCGGGCGGGCGCACCATGTGGAGGGCCCGACCTCCGACACCGCCGACGACGGTTCGCTGACCTTCCACGCGCTGCGCGAGTACGTGCTCGGCGACGACCTGCGCCGGGTCCACTGGCGGTCGACGGCCCGTACCAACAAGCTGATGGTCCGCCAGATGGTCGATGTCTCGCTCCCGCACACCACCCTTGTGCTGGACACCCGGGAGCGTGCCTACGCCACGGAGGACGACTTCGAACTGGCCGTGGACTGCACGGCCTCCATCGCCTACGCGGCCGCCCGCTCCCATTTCCCCGTGCATCTGCTCAGCGAGACCGGCACGGTCCTGCACACCGAGGGCTCGGGCAACGACGGTGAGGCGCTGCTGGACCGGCTGGCTCTCGTGCTGCGCTCGGACCTGGCCTCCGCGGCCGCCGCCTTCGACGGCCTGGAACACCACCGCGGCGGCGGGGCGCTGATCGTCGTCACCGGCACCGGCGACACCCAGGGGCTCAGCGCCGTCGGCCGGGTGCGGCGTCGCTTCGACCGGGTGACCATGCTGCGTGCCGGAACCGGCCCCGCGGCCGCCCCCGACCTCTCCGGCTCCGGCACCGACGTACCGCAGCCGCACATCGCCTCGCTCGACGAGCTGCTGGCCGGATGGCGCTGGGAGGCCGTGCGATGAGCATCCCCACCCGGACCACCCCGCTGCCGGCCGCCGGTGACGGACCGCGCTGGGACTGGGCCCCGGCACCCCCCACCGCGCCGCGTCCCGCCGAACGCCCACAGGCCGTGCGGGCGAGCGCCGCCGCCGGGGAGCTGGGCCGGGCCCGCCGGCTGTGGTCCCTGCTGCCGGTGGCGGCCCTGTGCGGCGCGTCGGGATACGGGTTCGCACGGGTCTTCCCGCCGGCCGATCTGCTTCCGGTGCTGGCGGTGGCCGTCCTCGCCCCGATCCTCCTGTCGGCGCTCCTGTCGGGCCTGCTCGGGCCCCGGGCCGGGGCATCGGGCCGCCCCGCCACCGCGCTCTGGCCGTCCCTGGTGCTGACCGTGGTCGCCTGGGCCGTGGTCGTCAGTGCCACCCTGTTCCGCGACGCGAGTGGCGGACTGCCCGGCGGGACCGCGCTGCGCGCCGCGTGGACCTCGCTGCTCGACGCCCCGCACGCGCTGCTCTCCACGATCCTGCCCGCGCCCGCCGACCCCGAACTGCTGGTGCTGCCGCACGCCGTCGTCTGGCCGGCCGCCTTCGCCGCCGCGGAACTCGCCCTGCGCACCCGCGCCCCACTGCTCCCCGCCCTGCCGCCGGTCCTCGCGTTCGGCTTCCCGCTGGTGCTCGGCGTGGACGGTCCGGGATCCTTGTACCCGGCCGTGGGCGCGCTGGCCGGGGCCACCGCGCTGCTGGTCCTGGTGCGCTCACGGACCCGGCTCCCGCTGCGCACCATGGCGCTGCGGCTGCCCGTCGTGGCCGCGCTCGCACTCGTCGCGGCCCTGCTGGGCCCACATCTGCCCGGCCTCGGCGCCCCCTACGACCCGCGGGAGGCCGTCACTCCGCCGACCGTACGGCCGCAGTCCACCAGCCCGCTGGACCAGGTCGCCGTCTGGACGCGCAACGGTGACGAGAAGGTCTTCACCGTACGCACTGCGGGCACCACCCCCGGGAACTACCGGCTCGCCGTCCTCGACACCTACGACGGGACGACCTGGACCAGCGGCGCCGAGCTGACCCCGACCGGCGGCCGGGTCCCGGCCGAGAAGAACGTCCGTCCGGGCACGACCAGGACGCTCGAACAGCGCTTCACCGTCCAGTCGCTGCCCGGCATCTGGCTCCCCGCCGCCGACCGGCCGACGACCGTGCGCATGCCCGGGGACACCGCTCTGGCGGTCGACCCCGACAGCGCGGTGCTCTCCACGGGACAGGCCCTGCCGAGCGGCTTCACCTACACCGTGACCTCGCACATCCCGGTGTACGACGCGGCGCGTCTCCAGTACGCGGCAGCCGCCCACGACCCCGCGCGTGTGGCGCTGCCCGACATCGACGCGGCCGGGCAGCCGATCCCGTCCGTGCCGTCGTTCAGAAAGATCGCCGAGCAGGCGACCAAGGGCAGCACCTACCCGTACCAGCAGGCCGGCCGGCTGGCGGACTGGCTGCGCGGGAACTACCAGCTGGATCCCGACGCACTGCCCGGGCACACCTACCGGGGTCTGGAGTTCTTCCTGGCCGACGGCAGGCGCGGCACCTCCGAGCAGTTCGCCGCCTCGTTCGCGGTCCTCGCCCGCACCCTGGGCCTGCCCACCCGGGTGGCCGTGGGCTTCCGCTCGGGACAGCGGACCGGCTCCGGCGCCTGGCAGATCCACGGACGGGACGTACTGGCCTGGCCGGAGGTGGAGTTCAGCGGCGTCGGCTGGGTGCCCTTCTACCCGACCCCCGGCGAGGCCACACAGGGCGGCTCCGTCGTCCCCCCGGCGGGCGAGCCCAAGGAACGGGAGCAGGTGGACCGGGAGATCAGCGGAGGGGCCCGGCCGTCGACCCCGCCGCGTACGACGCGGGAGGGCGACTCCGCCACCGCCGCGACGCCCGGCTCCGGACCGCCGGCGTGGCTCTGGGCCCCGCTCGGCGTGCTCCTGCTCGCCACTGCCTATGTGCTGTACGCGCTCTGGCTGCCCCACCGCCTGCGCCGACGGCGGCGCACCGACCCGGACGCCCGGCGCCGGGTCCGCGGCGCCTGGCAGCAGATCGTCGAACGGCTCACCGAAACCGGTCTGCCCACCACGGGAGCGCACACGGCGCAGGAGGTCGCCGCCTTCGGCGCGGCGCGCGTGGGCGGCCCCGTGGGCGGACGTCTGCCGGCCCTGGCCGCGCTGGTCAACGAGGTCGACTACGCGGGGCGTACGCCCGATGCCGCGGCCGCCGACGCCGCGTGGGCGGACTGTGACGCGATCGAGAAGACCGTCCTGCGCTCCGTCCCCCGCCGCACCCGGCTGCGGCGCCTGCTGCATCCTGCGGCCGTGTGGCGCGGACGGACCCGAGGGGGCTCCCGGTGAACTGGCAGGCATCCGGCGGCTTCAGAAGCGGTACGGCGCAGCAGCCCGCCGATCCGATGTGGAAGCCGCCGACCGGGTACGCGCAGCTCAGCCGACTCGCCGTCGGCCGGCACAGCACGGTGTTCCAGGGTCGTGAACAGGCCACCGGCGCCGTGGTCGCCGTCAAGATCCTCCATGCCGTCGTCCACGACGAGTCCCGCCGACTGTCCGCCCACTCCGAGTTGCTGTCCGCGGCCGTGGCGGCGAAGCATCCCTGCTCCGTGCCGGTGACCGAGGCCGGCTTCACCCCCGACCACCGGCCCTTCCTCGTCCAGGCGTTCCTCCGGGGCGGCACCGCGCAGGCCCGGCTCGCCGCATCCGGCCCGCTCTCCGCCGCCGACGCCGTCGTCGTGGGCATACGGCTGTCCCTCGCCCTGCACGCGTCCCACCACCGTGGAGTCCTGCACCTCGATGTGCGCCCCGCGAACATCCTCTACGACGACGTCGGCGACGCGTTCCTCGCCGACCACGGCATCTCCCGCATCCTCCAGCGCTGCGATCCCGGCACGGGGGCGGTCTTCGACCCCGCGTACGCCCCGCGCGAACTCCTCGGCTGGGAGAACCCCGGACCCGCCACCGACGTCTACGGCCTCGGCGCCACCCTGTACGCCCTGCTGAGCGGCGGACCCCCGCGCAGCGAGGCCGCCCGCACCAGCCCCTCGGCGCTCTACACGGAGGTCCTCGGCGGCGAACCGCCGCCCCCGCGCACCCCGGGTGTCCCCGACCAACTGCTCGCCCTCGTACGGCGCATGATGTCCCGGGACCCGGAGGGCCGCCCTCCGCTGACCGAGGTGCACCGCGTCCTGCGGCTGCTGTTGCCCGCCTCGCACACGGCCCGCGTCCCGGAGCTCGAACCCGAGCCCGCGCCCAGGCCGCCGCTGCCGGGCTGGGACCCCGCGGAGGACGTCGCGGCGGAGGAGGCGGCCGAGGAGACCGGCGTCCACGCGCGCGACCGGTCCCGCAGACGGCTCATCGGCACCGGAGTCGTCACCGCCGTCTTCGCCGCCACGGCGGTGACGGTGACCCTGGTGCTGAGCGACGGCGACGCCTCGGACGGCCCCGGCTCCAAGCCCTCGCCGACGGGCGCGCAGACCGCCCAGCAGGTCCCCGCCGCCGAACTGCCGGCGCTGATGCCCCGCAACGTGACGGCGATCAGGGTCGAGGACAGCGTCCAGGTCACCTGGCAGGCCCCGGAGAAGACGACCGGGGTCGTCGGGTACGTCGTCGACGCCCGCGCGCCGGACAACGGCAAGCCGGTCCGCAAAACGACGAGCACCGCGGAGCCGACGGTCGTCTTCTCCGCAGGCTCCGTCCCGGACGGCACCTGTTACACCGTGACCACGCTCATCCTGACCGATGGTCAAAGCCGCTTCGCGCCCGCGGAGCCGCTGTGCCGGACGGAGGCGCCGTAGGCCGATGGAGTTGCAGCTGAGCGTGATCGACCCGGCGGGCGACCACCGGACCGACCTCCTGGTCGACGCCGATCCGGCCGCGCCCGTGGGATCGCTGGCCCTGGAACTGGCGCGCCGGCTCGGCATGACCGCCGAGGCCGGCCGCCCGCCCGCCCTGCACATCAACGGCTTCCGGGTCGACCCCGAGCTGCCGCTGGACGCCTCCCCGGTCCGTGACGGAGTGCTCGTCTCCATCGACGGGCCCACCGCGTGCCCACCGCCCCCGGCCCAGGGCAACGTCGAGATACGCGTCGTCGGCGGCCCCGACGCGGGCGGGGTGCACCGGCTCGGACCCGGAGCGGCCGTCGCCGGCAGCGGCCCCGAAGCCTGGATCCGGCTCGCGGACAGCGCGCTGCCGAGCACCGCGGTCGAGATCGACGTCGCCGTCGACGGCAGCGTCGCCATCGACCCGGCCTTCGGCAGCTCCGTGACCCTGGACGGCGAGCCGGTCGGCGGCCGCACCCCCTGGCGGCGCCGCAGCGTGGTCGCCGTCGGACAGTCCCTGCTCGAACTGCGCGACCCCGTCTTCCCCGACACCGCGCTCAAGCCGTCGGAGGACGGCACCGGTCTCGACTACAACCGGCCGCCGCGGATCACCCCTCCGTCCCGCAGGACCGCCTTCCAACTCCCCCCGAAGCCGCGGCAGCCGGACCCCCACCCGCTGCCCTGGGCCATGGCGCTGCTGCCGCTCGTCGGCGCGGTCACGCTGGCCGTGGTCATGGGCAGGGCGATCTATCTGCTCATCGCCGTCCTCAGCCCCCTCGCACTGGTCGGCAACCACCTCGCCGACCGCAGACACGGCAGGAAGTCCCACCGCAGGACGCTCGCCGAGTACGAGCAGCAGAAGGTCTCGATCGACCGTCAGGCACGCCGGGCGACCGCCGAGGAGACCGCGGCCCGCCGCGACGCGCATCCCGACCCGGCCGAGGTGTTCCTCGCCGCCACCGGCCCCGGACAGCGGCTGTGGGAGCGACGCGTCACCGACGACGACCACGGCGTGCTCCGCGTCGGCACCGGAACCCTGCCGTCCGAGGTCGAGCTCACCGACCCCGACCAGCAGGAACACCGGCGGACCGAGCGCCACGGGCTCGACAACGTCCCGGTCTGCGTTTCCCTGCGCACGCACGGCGTGCTCGGCGTCGCGGGCCGCGGCGAACTGCCCCGCGCCATCGGGCGCTGGCTCGTCGCCCAGGCCGCCGTCCTGCACAGCCCCACCGACCTCACCGTCCACGTCCTCACCGAACCCTCCGGGCGGGTCGGCTGGGAGTGGGTGCGCTGGCTGCCGCACGCCCGGGCCCGCGAGGGGCGCGGCGCGGTCGCCCTCCTCGGCACCGACGCGGACAGCGTGGCCCGCCGGATCGCCGAGCTGCTCGCCGCTCTCAGCGCCCGCCACGAGGCACTGAACGAGGTCGGCCAGAGCAGCGGCCGGCCGTGGAACGGCCCGTCCATCCTGGTCGTCCTCGACGGCTCACGCCGACTGCGCGCCCTGCCCGGCCTCACCCAGGTGCTGCGCCAAGGGCCACGCGTCGGCATCCATCTGATCTGCCTCGACACGGACCGCAGACAACTGCCCGAGGAGTGCCGTGCGCTCGTCGAGGAGGACCACCACGGTCTGCTCCAGGTCTCGCAGGCCGGTGCGGAGCCCGTCGAGTCGGTGCGCCCGGACTGTGTGACCCCGCAGTGGGCCGAACAGGTCGCCCGCGCCCTGGCGCCCGTCCGCGACGTGACCGACGAGGAGAGCGGCGGGCTGCCGGACACCTGCCGGCTGCTGGACGTGATCGGCATGGAGCCGCCGTCCCCCGACGCGATCGCCGCGCGATGGTCCCTGAACGGCCGCTCCACCACCGCCGTGATAGGGGAGTCCCTCGACGGCGCGTTCGCGATCGACCTGGTGCGCGACGGTCCGCACGGCCTGGTGGCCGGCACCACGGGTTCCGGCAAGTCGGAGCTGCTGCAGACGATCGTGGCCTCGCTCGCCGTGGCCAACCGCCCCGACGCGATGACCTTCGTCCTCGTGGACTACAAGGGCGGCGCGGCTTTCAAGGACTGCGTGAAGCTCCCGCACACCGTCGGCATGGTCACCGACCTCGACACCCACCTTGTGGAGCGGGCGCTGGTGTCACTCGGCGCCGAGCTGCGACGGCGCGAGCACATCCTGGCCGACGCCGGCACCAAGGATCTGGAGGACTACATCGTGGCGATGCGAGGCGACCCCTCGCTGGCACCGGTGCCGCGCCTGCTCATCGTGATCGACGAGTTCGCCTCCATGGCCCGCGAACTGCCCGACTTCGTCACCGGCCTGGTCAACATCGCCCAGCGCGGCCGCTCCCTGGGCATCCACCTCATTCTGGCCACCCAGCGGCCGAGCGGCGTGGTGTCCCCGGAGATCCGCGCGAACACCAATCTGCGGATCGCGCTCCGGGTCACCGACGCCTCGGAGAGCACGGACGTGATCGACGCCCCGGACTCCGGCTTCATCGCCAAGAGCACCCCGGGACGCGCGTTCGTCCGGCTCGGGGCGTCGTCGCTGCTGCCGTTCCAGTCGGGGCGCGTCGGCGGCCGTCGGCCCGGACGGAGGGCACCCGACGCCCCGGCCGCGCCCTGGGTCGTTCCGGTGGACTGGGAGGCCGTCGGCCGCCCGGCGCCCACCCGCCCCGCCCCCGCCCAGCAGGACGACGACCTGCTGACCGATCTCGCGGTGCTCGTCGACGCGATCAACGCCGGCGCCGACACCATGGGCTTCGGCGAACAGCACCGGCCCTGGCTGCCGCCGCTGACCGACACCGTGACGACCGGCGAACTCCCGCGCCCCGAGCCGTCCGGGCACGGCGATGTGCAGCCCGCCGTCTTCGGCGTCACCGACGTCCCCTCCCGGCAGGCCCGGATGCCCCTCACCCTCGACCTGGTCGACGGTAGTCATCTGCTGCTGGTCGGCGGCCCGCGCTCCGGCCGCTCGACGGCGCTGCGCACCCTCGCCGGGGCGCTGGCGTCCACAGCGTCACCGAGCGATGTCCACCTCTACGGCGTGGACTGCGGCTCCAACGCGCTGATGCCGCTCGCGGAACTCCCGCACTGCGGCGCCGTCGTCACCCGGGACCAGACCGACCGCGTCACGCGCCTGCTCGGCCGGCTGCACCAGGAGGTGGCCCGGCGGCAGCAGCTCCTCGCCATGACGGGAGTCGCCGGCGCCGCCGAACAGCGTGCCTCGGCCGCGTCGCCGGAGGAACGGCTGCCGTGGCTGGTGCTCCTCCTGGACGGCTGGGAGGGATACACCGCGGCCTTCGAGTCGTACGACCTGGGCAAACTCGTCGAGAGCATGAAGCGGCTCTTCCAGGACGGCCCCTCGGTCGGGCTGCGGGTCGTGATGACGGCCGATCGCAGCAGTCTGACCGGAGCGGTCTCCTCCGCCTTCGGCGACCGGCTCGTCCTGCGGATGGCCGACCCCAACGACTACGCGTCGGCGGGTCTGTCACCCCGTGACGTACCGGGCGACATGCCGCCGGGCCGTGCCCTGCGGGCGACCGACGAGGGCGTGCAGGAGAGCCAGATCGCCCTGCTGGCCCCCGACCCTTCCGGACAGGCGCAGGTCCAGGCACTCCGCGCGATCGGAAGGGAGGCCGCCGAGGCCGGGGCGGGCCGGTCCCGCCGACTGCGTCCCATGCGCGTCGACGCCCTCCCGGTCCGGGCCACCGTGCGGGACGCGTACGCACTCGACCCGGACTTCACCCCGCCGTCCCCGATGTGGGCGCTGCTCGGTGTGGGCGGTGACGAACTCGGCCCGGTCGGGGTCGACCTGAGCGAGTCCGGACCGGGCTTCGTCATCGCGGGACCGCCGAGGTCCGGCCGTTCGACCACGCTGGTGGCCGCGGCGCGTTCACTGCTGCGCGCGCGGCTGCCCCTGGTCCTGATCACCCCGAGGAGGTCGCCGCTGCGCGGTCTGGAAGGCGAACCGGGTGTCCTGGGCGTGCTGAGGGACGGCGCCTCGCCGGACGACCTGCGGACGCTGCTCGCGCGTGTGCACGGCGGCCGCTACGTCGTCGTCGTGGACGATGCGGAACTCCTCTACGACACCCCGCTGGACGGCCCGCTGCAGGAGGTCGTGCGCAGTGGCCGGGACGGCGATCACGGACTGATCGCCGCGGGCGCGGTCGACGTCATGTCGTCGCAGTACCGCGGTTTCCTGGTGGAGTCCCGACGCTCCCGGAGCGGAGTGCTGCTGTCCCCGCAGAACGTCTCGGAGGGGGACCTGTTCAGTATCAGTCTTCCGCGCGGCATCGGCGGCGGACCCACGGGCCGCGGCCTGCTGATCCGTGGCGGCAAGGCCGTCCCGCTCCAGACGGTGACCGAGGAGTAGGCGGCGCGGCACGGTACGCGGGCGCGGAGGGCCCGGGGAACCCACTGGTGGGTTCCCCGGCTCGGGCCGAAACCGTGCTGCCGCCCGGAGGCGTCAGTACGTGGCACGCTCGATGTTGTCGGCGTTGATCTTGGTCGCCTGTCCGGCGTCGGTCAGCGTCTGGACGAACTTGTCGAACGTCGGCTTGAGCGAGTCCCATTCGCTGCGGAACTGGTCCGCCTTGCCGCCCTTCCAGTAGTCCGTGCTGCCGGTCGTGGCGGCCTGCAGCACTGAGATCAGGTCCTGGAGTTGCCCGGCCTGTGTGTCGAACTTGCCTGCCAGCTCTCGCAGCAGGGGGATGTCGGCACCGCTCATTCCTGACATGGAGGATCCTCCCCGTATGGACGTTCTGAGACGTCGTCTCCACTCCAGGACGGTAACGCAAGATCGCGGAAGCAACGCTCGCGCGGCCCTCGGACTGCGAGCCCGAGCAACCAGGTTCCGCCCCGTCCTGGATGAGGAAATACTAGGGCCGAAACGGGAGTTGGGGCGCGGGGTGTTCCGACAAACATGGGGGACGACTCATCATGAGCGACACGGTTCCGAATCCTTACAAGTCCGCGCTGGCGACAGCCATCGGCAGGGCCCGGCCGCATGCGCAGAACGCCGCCACGATGCTGGACCAGGCCATCCAGGCGATGCAGGGCAAGGCGTGGGTCAGCCCGACCGCCGACACGTTCTTCGCCGGACTCAAGGACGCCGACGACAAGGCGAGGGCCGGCGGTGAGGCGTGTGTCGCCGAGCTCCAGCGGGTGCACGACGGGGAGCCGGACCAGGTGGAACGGCACGCCTGGCAGACGCACTGGCGCAATCTCTGAATTCCACGGGGGAAGATCAGCATGAGCATGGCATCCATCGACATCAGCGGGATGCAGGCCCTGACATCGGCCATGGAGAGGGCCACCTCGGACCTGCCGAGCGTCAGGGGCGCACTCTCCGGCGTGTGCTCCGATGTTCAGGTGCAGTTCCTCGGTGGCGACGGCGGACTCGACCGGGCCGTCGCCTTCGTGTCGGACCAACTGCCCGGCGTACGCCGCAGACTCGCCCTGGCCATCGCCCTGCGGGACGCGGAACCGGGAGGCTTCCGGCCGGGCGTGGTGCAGATCGACGAGTCCACGCTGTCCACGCTCACTCCGCAGCAGGCGGAGGCGACGGCGAAGGAACTCGCCGACAAGTTGCGCAACACCTACGGCGATCCGAGCCCCGAACTCATCGCCGAACTGGAGAGGTACGCCAACGATCCCTACTTCGCGAGCGCGCTGGCGAAGAACCTCTCGCCGCAGGAAATGGCCACGCTGATCGCGGCGACCTCCTCGCGGTTCCAGAGTCCTCCGTCAATGCAGACCAAGGAGGAGTACGACGCGTTCAAGAACCGCTACGGCCGCCTGCTGAGCGCACTGAGCACCACGGTCTCGACCGCCACGCGCCAGACCGGCGCCGACCTGAAACTGCCGGCCGACTACGCCGACAACTGGGTCAGGACAATCACCGAGAGCATCGATCCCCGCTCGCCGGCCGCCGCCGCGCTGATTCTGCGCAACGGCGTGTACGGCAAGGATTTCCTGACCGCGCTCGGGACCGGCGTCCTGGACTTCGAGCGCCGGGAGAACCGCAGGGGGATGTGGGACAGCAAGAAGGAGGGGCACGGCGGCCAGCACATCCTCGGCCCCGACGGGAAGGCGTACTACGACCCGATGGCCGGCATCATGGAGGCCTTCGGCAACAACCCGGACGCCGCCCAGGCGTGGTTCAACGAGGACCGGCTCAAGTACCTGATCCAGGAACGCGTCTGGCCCACCGACGACGGCAGCGGGCTCGGCAACGCGCTGGAGGCCGCCACCACCGTCTATCGCGACCGTGGACCGCTGGGCGAGCGTTCCGCCGAACTGGCCAGCCTGAGCTTCAGACTCATCGGTGAGAAGGTCGGCACCGGCACGAGCGGCGGCTTCCTGGGAATCGGCAAGGACACCACCGGCTGGCAGGTGCCCGCGGGAATGCGGGACAGCGTCGGCCGTATGCTCGCCGGCTACATGCCCGACGTCTACCGGGTCGCCGCGGGAGGCGGCGACGACGGAGTGCCCGGGGTGTTCAAGGGGCAGGACGACGGCATGCCGCCCGGTTACCCCTGGGGGGCCAGGATCAGCCAGGACGACCTGGCGAAGATGTTGCAGTCGATCGGCGCCGACCGGACCGCCTTCGAGTATGTGTCGGGCGCCGCGCTGCAGATGCAGACCAACGTCATGGACTGGACGCTCAGCGAGGCGCTGAAACGGGACCCCGACGCGGTCAACAAGTTCCTGTCCGGACAGAACATCGACCTGGTGGACCAGAACGGCGACCGCTCGGCGGCCGTCCTGGGCTTTCTGCTGAAGAACGGAATCGACGGCAACCTGGCCGACGAGGACGCCCGGAAGGAACAAAGAGAGCAGCTGGTCGACCTGTTCTCGGGAGCGGTCGACCTCGTTCCCATTCCCGGCGGCACCTTCGTGGAATTCGTGGTCGACCAGGCCAAGTCCGGTCTGTGGGACCAGATGAAGGAAGTCGGCGGCACATCGGCGGCGGACTGGGGCGACACGACCGATGAACAAGCCAGGGGCATCATGGAACGGCAGGCGTACAACTCCCTGCTGAACGCGGGCTATCTGCAGGGGCCCATGAAGCCGCCGGACTCGATCGTCGTCAAGGAGGGCGACAAGTTCCGCCTGAAGACCCCGGAGGAACTCACCCGCGACGGCGCGACCGAGGAATACCAGAACTGGTACAACAACCACGCGCCGAAGTCATGGGTCAACGAGAACATTCTGACCCGGTACCAGAGCCAGTACCCCCTCATGTTCGGGAAGTAGCCAGATGCGAAGCCGCCCGTTTCCAAGGCGCGCCCCGGCCGCGGCCGTCGTGGCGCTGTGCGTGGTGCTGTGCGCGGTGCTCGGCGGATGTGCGGATGCGAAAGGTGATGACGTGGAGCCGACTTCGACCGCCCCCCTTGCCGCCCGGGCGTCGGGGAAGCGCGTATGCGACATGGTGGCGGAGCGGAGCCTGCGCGACGCCACCGGCGGCGTGGACTACGTCGTCCAGGACAACGGCGGTCCCGTGTACCGGAGCAACCGCGAGCTGAACTTCGCTTACTGCCGCGTTCTGCTCGCCGGTGACGCCAAGGGCACGGACGCCGATCTGCTGGAGGTCAGGGTCGCCCACGGCACCGACACCAACCTGCTGCGTGACGTCTACGCGGGCCGGAAACCGCAGAAGTACCCGGTCGCGGAGGTGCCGGGGTATGTCGAACCGCAGAGCTTCGTCGATCCGGAGGGCGCCGAGCACCCCGGTGCGGTGGCCAAGGCGCAGTGGGGAGACTGGACGATCTTCCTCACCCTGCGCCGCTCGCCGGAGGGCCGTGACCCGTCCGGCGACGTGGTGGCCCTCTCCCGACAGGTGGCGGACTCGCTGAAACTGTCCAAGGAACGCGAGGAACCCCTGCCCTCCGCCGCCGACCTGGGGGTCACGGCGACACCCGATCGGTGACAGTGGGAGCGAGGACGAGCGCCTGGACGTCCTCGGCCGACTCCTGGCCGACACCGAGATACCGGTGCGACTCCGTGTCGCCGGGATCATATGCAAGTC
Source organism: Streptomyces sp. T028 (assembly GCF_048159505.1). Taxonomy (NCBI): domain Bacteria; kingdom Bacillati; phylum Actinomycetota; class Actinomycetes; order Kitasatosporales; family Streptomycetaceae; genus Streptomyces; species Streptomyces sp. T028. Next base: position 76,003 of record NZ_JBLRVZ010000016.1, on the reverse strand, counting down.
ACTCACCGATTCAAGATCTACAGAGACCTCGTCATAGTGATCGTCCGTCGTCTTCCGCCACAAGCAGTCCGTCACGACGGGCACGCCGTCCTCGTCGGTGAACGCCGGCTCCTCGACGAAGGCCTGAAGACATCGGAAACGTCGTCGATCACTCCCGGCCAGATCGGCGATGGTGGGAAGCCGGCGGGCTACGTCATGGAATGGATGGTTCCGTCGACGACACCGAGGCCCCGGCCCTGAGCGTCATGAGCCAGGGCGAACCGCACTCGCGCAGAGACCCGACTGGTCGGCCACCGGTGCGCGGCGCGGCTGACGAGCGGACGGCCTGCCGGGCGCCCGCCCCGGCACAGGGGGCGGCTGACCGCGTCTCAGCGGCGCATCCGACCGTGTCTCAGCGGGGCCCCTCGATCAGGGCGAAGCGGGCCCCCTCGGGATCGGTCACCGTGGCCACGCGCCCGTACGCGCTGTCCCGGGCCGGTCCGAGGGCGTGTCCGCCGAGTTCGGTGACGAGATCGAGCGCCTGGTCCGCGTCGGCCACCTCGAAGTACGTCACCCAGTGCGGGCCCCGGTCGCGGGGCAGCGCGGAGCCCACCCCGTGGATGCCGGCGACGGGGTGCCCGCCGATGTGCAGGGTCACGTAGTCGAAGTCGGCGGACACCTCCGCCTCCTGGGTGTAGCCGAACACCGTCTCGTAGAACTTGCCGACGCTCGCGGTCTCGAAGGTCACCAGCTCGTTCCAGGCGGGGGTGCCGGGCACCCCGGTGATGTCCGTGCCGCGGTGGGCCGCAGCCTGCCAGATGCCGAAGACGGCGCCGGAGGGGTCGGAACCGATGGCGAGCCGACCGGCCTCGGCGGCGTCCAGCGGACCGACCCCGATGGTTCCGCCGCACAGCCGTACCGTCTCGGCACTCGCGTCCACGTCGTCGGAGGCGAGATACGGCGTCCAGGCGACCGGGAGATGGCGGTCCGGGGGCAGTTGGCCGATCCCGGCCACCTCACGGCCGTCGAGCAGGGCCCGTACGTAGGGGCCGAGCTGCTGCGGACCGGGTTGGAACTCCCAACCGAAGAGCTCGCCGTAGAAGGCCTGGGTGGCCGTCAACCCGTGCACCATCAAACTCACCCAACAGGGTGTACCGGGCGCGTACCGGGCGTGCGCTGTGCCGTCCAGGCCGGCCGACCCACGTGCCTCGGTCATCGTCCCTCTCTCCTCGGCCCCTCGCGGTGGCCGTGTCGCTTCCGCCTTCGGAGGATGCCTGATGGGGGGTTTCTCCGCGGTTTACGCGCGGTTGTCGCCGTATGTCGATCGCCTGTACGGCATGTGCTCGATCCCGTACGCCTCGTGATCGAGCGTGTCCGGCCGAGCAGAGTAGCCGGAGCCGAGCATGGGGGCCACCCCGTGCGCGAGGATGGTGGCCATGAACGCCATCATCACCGCAACCGAACTCGCCGGCGACCTGGCGGGGGAGAACCCGCCCGTCGTCCTCGATGTCCGCTGGCAGCTCACCGTGGCGAAGGCGGCGGGCGAACCGCCCTTCGACGGCCCGGCCGCCTATGCCGCCGGGCACGTCCCCGGCGCGGTCTACGTCGACCTCGACCGGGAGCTCGCGGGAGCGGCGGGCGCCGCCGGCCGTCATCCGCTGCCCGGTCTCGCGGAGTTCGGCGCGGCGATGCGCCGGGCCGGTGTGTCGGCCGCCCGGCCGGTGGTCGTGTACGACGGAGGGCAGGGCTGGGCCGCGGCCCGCGCGTGGTGGCTGCTGCGCTGGACGGGGCACCCGGACGTGCGGGTCCTCGACGGCGGGCTGCCGCAGTGGCAGGGGGAGCTCTCGACCGACGCCCCCGCGCGCGTGGAGGGCGACTTCGAGCCGGCGGCGGGCGCGGCGGGCCTCCTCGACGCGGACGGCGCCGCCGCTCTGGCACGCTCCGGGGTGCTGTTCGACGCGCGGGCGGGGGAGCGGTACCGGGGCGAGGTCGAGCCGATCGACCGGGTCGGCGGGCACATCCCGGGCGCGGTGTCCGCGCCCACCACCGACAACGTGGGTCCGGACGGCCGTTTCCTGCCCGCCGAGGAACTGCACGACCGCTTCAAGGCGCTGGGGGCGTCCGACGGTGCCGAGGTGGGCGTGTACTGCGGCTCGGGTGTCTCGGGCGCCCACGAGGTGCTGGCGCTGGCCGTGGCGGGAATTCCGGCGGCCCTGTACGTGGGCTCCTGGTCGGAGTGGTCCTCGGACCCGTCCCGGCCGGTCGCCGTGGGCCCCGACCCGCAGTGACCTGCCTCGCATCCGGGCATGGGAAAAGGGCCGCACCGAGCAGGTGCGGCCCTTCCGTACGTATGAACCGGTGTGCGAAGCGATTTACGTGAACCGGCGGGTGCCGGGGGCGAGTTGCCGGACGGCGACCCGGCCCCGTCACTCCTGTTTCTTGCGGCGCGTCCCGAACACGATCTCGTCCCAGCTCGGCACCGCGGCGCGGCGGCCCGGACGGACGCCGTCCGCCTCGGCCTGCCGGTCGGTGGCGCCGATCAGCCGGTCGCGGTGGCTGCCCACCGACCGCGGCATGAGGACGTCCGCGTAGGCGGAGCCGGCGGAGGCGGCGGGCGCCGGGGGCTCCTCGGCCTCCGGCTCCTGCTCCTCGGGCTCGTCCAAGGGCTCGGCGGGGCGCTCCGGGACGACCATGTCGCCCCGGAAGCTCGGTACCGCCTCCAGCAGGCTGGTCAGCGAGTCCCGCTCGCGCTCGCCGGTGCTCTCCTCGGCGGGCTCGGACGCCTGGGAGGGCAGGCTCGGCCGCTCCAGCGCACGGTCCATCGAACGGTCGCGCGGGAGCCGCGCGATGCGCGGGACGAACGGAAAGCTGGGCTCCGGGGCGGCGAGGTCGTCGGACTCGCCGATCAGCGAGCGCGCCTCGTCGTCGACGGCCTGCACGAGCCGCCGGGGCGGGTCGTACGTCCAGCTCGCCGAGTGCGGTTCGCCCGCGACCCGGTAGACGAGCAGGACCTCCCAGGTGCCGTCGTCGCGGCGCCAGGAGTCCCACTGGACGGTGTCCTTCTCGGCGCCGCGCAGCAGCAGCCGTTCCTGGACGGCCTCGCCGAGCTGGGGCCCCGCGGCGTTCTCGCCGGGCCTGCGGACGGGTGTCTTGCGGGCCCGCTCCGCCATGAAGGCGCGCTCGGCCAGCACGGGACCCTCGAACCGGCGTACGCGGTCCACGGGGATGCCTGCCATCTGCGCGACCTCTTCAGCGGTCGCGCCGGCTCGTATACGTGCCTGGATGTCTCGGGGGCGGAGATGGCTCTCCACCTCGATCTCGATCTGGCCGAGGCGGGGACGGTCGCCGCGTACGGCGGCGCGCAGACGCTCGTCGATCGGAAGCGTGTACTCCGTGCTGTCCGCAGCCTTCAGCACCAGCCGTGTGCCGTCATTCGAGACGGCCACGACACGCAGTTCGGGCATGGGGACCTCCCGGGTGGTGCCTGCCGACGTCACGTGCGTCGCTGCTTCCGCTAGTCGAGTGTGGCCTGCCCGGGTGCAGCCTGCCACAACCTTGCCGAGTTGCCCGGCGTGTCGGGCGCGTGCCCTGGATCGCCGTTATGGCACGGTTACCTGTTCGCCACGCTAAGTGACCAACTCCGTCACCCTGTGCAACTAGTCCCCTCCCGGCGGTCCAGCAGGACCTCGGCCACCCTGTGGGGAGGCCCAGGCCCAAGGCTCGCAACAGTACTCCATTTGGGCCACGTGCGTGGATTGGCGCGCCGGTCAACTTCTGGCAAGAGGTGCGACTTGGCCGTCCGTTACGCGCTTTCTGCGATCTTGAAAGTGGTGCACTTCACGCAATTTCCCGAATCGGAGCCATCGGGAGCGCTTCGCACGTTTTCCGCCATGGCGCCGGGACTCGACTACGCCCCGAGAACCCTCCGCAAGTAGTCGTTCTGGAACAGGCGATCGGGGTCCAGCCGGTCACGCAGGGCGGTGAACTCGCCGAAGCGCGGATAGACCCGGGCGAAGTACTCCGCGTCGCGCGTGTGCACCTTGCCCCAGTGCGGCCGGCCCTCGTGCGCGGTGAAGATCCGCTCGGCGGCGGTGAAGTACCCCTGGTAGGCCGTCCCCCTGACCATGTGGACGGCGACGTACGCGCTGTCGCGGCCGGAGGCGGTGGACAGCGTGATGTCGTCGGCCGGCGCGGTGCGCACCTCCACGGGGAAGCTGACCTTGAGGTTCGAGCGGTCGACCATCGCCTTCAGCTCACGCAGCACCTCGGTGACGGCCGCGCGCGGGACGGCGTACTCCATCTCCACGAACCGCACCCGGCGCGGAGACGTGAAGACCTTGTAGGGAATGTCGGTGTAGGTGCGCGCGGACAGCGCCTTGCTGGAGACCTGGGCGATCGCCGGGATCGTGGCGGGCACCGCCTGGCCCACCCACTGCGCCACCTGGAAGACACCGTTGGAGAGGAACTCGTCCTCGATCCAGCCCGAGACCTGGCTCACCGGCTTGCGCGGGCCCGCGCTGCGGTTGTTGCGCTTGGTGTTGGTGTTCCCGGTGTGCGGGAACCAGTAGAACTCGAAGTGCTCGTTCTCGGCCCACAGTTCGTCGAAGTCGGCGAGGACCTTGTCGAACGGCATCGGCTCCTCGCGCGCGGTGAGCAGGAAGACCGGCTCCACGGCGAAGGTGATCGCGGTGACGATGCCGAGGGCGCCGAGGCCGATCCGGGCGGCCGTGAAGACCTCCGGATTCTCCTTCTCCGAGCAGGTGAGCACCGTGCCGTCCGCCGTTACCAGCTCCAGGCCCTTGACCTGCGCGGCGATCGAGCCGGAGTCGCGGCCGGTGCCGTGGGTGCCCGTGCTCGTGGCTCCGGAGACCGTCTGCACCATGATGTCGCCCATGTTGGTGAGCGAGAGGCCCTCGCGCGTGAGAGCCATGTTGAGTCTCTTGAGCGGCGTACCGGCCTCTACCGTGACCGTCATGTTGTCGCGATCAATCTTGCGGATTCCGGTCAACAGTTGAGGGCGGATCAACACACCGTCGGTCGCGGCGATCGATGTGAAGGAATGGCCGGAGCCGACCGCCTTCACCTTCAGCCCGTCCTCGGCCGCCCGGCGCACCGCCGCGGCCAGTTCGTCGACGGAGGCGGGCATGACCTCCCGTGCGGGACGGGCGGTCACGTTGCCGCCCCAGTTACGCCACGTGCCGTTCTTCCCGCTCGCTGTGGTGCTCAACGATGCCTCCCCGACCCGGAGCCGGCCTGCTGAGCCGGCGGTACCCGAGGAAACCGACCGCGACCGCGACGGCCCCGGACACCGCCGGAACCCCGTACCCGGCCCGTGCCCCGGCCGCGTCGATGACCCAGCCGGCGATGGAGGACCCGAGCGCCACTCCGACCGCGAGCCCGGTGCTGATCCAGGTCATGCCCTCGGTCAATTGTGCGCGTGGTACGTGCTCTTCGATGAGGGACATGGTGGTGATCATCGTGGGAGCGATGGCCAGTCCCGCAGCGAACAGCGCCACGGCCAGAAACGGCAAGTTTCCGACCAGTAGGAGGGGGATCATACTCACGGCCATCATGAACACGCCCAGCAGCCAGCGCTTTTCCGGCGCCCCCTTGAGCCGCAGCAGCCCGAAGACGAGCCCGGCGACACACGAACCGGCCGCGTAGAGCGCCAGGACCACGCTCGCCGCGCCCTTGTGACCCCGCTCGTCGGCGAAGGCGACGGTGACCACGTCGACCGCGCCGAAGATCGTGCCGGTCGCCACGAAGGTGGCCACCAGGACCTGCAGACCGGGCGAGCGCAGCGCCGTACCGCCGCCGCGCTGCTCACGCGGGTGCGGCTCGGGCTCCGTGGCCCGCTGCGCCGTCAGCCAGAAGACCCCGACGGCGAGGAAGCAGGCCGCCAGCAGCGGGCCCGCCTCCGGGAACCAGACGGTGGACAGACCGATGGAGATGATCGGCCCGAAGATGAAGCACACCTCGTCGACCACGGACTCGAAGGAGTACGCCGTGTGCAGCTGCGGGGTGCCCCGGTACAGGGCCGCCCAGCGGGCCCTGACCATCGCGCCGAGACTCGGCACCGTGCCGATGCCCGCGGCGCACACGAACAGCACCCAGTCCGGCCACCGCAAGTGCGCGGCCAGCAGCAGCCCGGCCGCCGCGGCCAGCGCGAACAGCGTCGCGGGGCGCAGCACCCTGCGCTGGCCGTGCTGGTCCACCAGGCGCGATATCTGCGGCCCGGCCACCGCCGCCGCCAGCGCGATGGTCGCCGACAGCGCGCCCGCGAGGCCGTAGCGACCGGTGAGCTGGGAGACCATCGTGACCACGCCGATGCCCATCATCGACAGCGGCATCCGGCCGAGGAACCCCGCGGCGGAGAAGCCCTTGGAGCCTGCGGCGGCGAACAGGGCGCGGTAGGGGCTGGGCACGGTGTCTCCGGTCGGTCCGGTCACGCGCGCGTAGCGGCTCCGCGCGGCGAGAGGTGAAAGCGGCTCGTTCGTGCCCGGTAACGCTCGGTAAGGCGTGCAGGCAGCTCATACAGCTTACGAGTTAGGCGACCCTAACGCACCGGCACGTACGCCCCCGCGCGAACAGCGGCCGACACCACGCGCACGGCTTGCGGGCGGTGCCGTGCGGACGGCTTGCGGGTGACGCCGCGTGGACGGCTTGCGGGCGGCGCCATGTGCGCGGCTTGTGGCTCCCCCGCGCGCGGCTTGCCACCCACCCGCGTGCACGGCTTGCGGCCCACTGGCGCGCACCCGCCGGCGGCCGACTCGGCGCTTTGGCCGGTCCGGGGGCACCCCGCACAGGCTGGCGGGTGCCCCCACGCACGGTGGCGGGTGCCCCGCTCGTACGGCGGTGGGCGCGGACCCCGCAGGGTACGGCGACGGGCCCCGCACCCCGTGCGGCGGGCGCTTCGCGCGGGGTGGTGGGCGGCGCCCATCCACGGCGGTGGGCGGCTTTGCCGGTACGGCGGTGGGCGGATCCCACTCGTACGGCGGTGGGCCCCATGCGCGGGATGGTGGGCGGACCCCGCGCGTACGGCGGCGGGAGGTCGTCTCACGCGCGCTGGCGGGCAGCCCCAGCCACGGTGGCGGCGGGCGGACCCGTGCAGGGCCGTGGCCCAACCGCGGTGCTCGGTCCGGGGGCCGCTGTGCGTGCCGTCGGGCTCCGGGATCGCACCCGCCGTTTTCCGGGTGTCAGCGGCGGGTGGCAGGATCGACTCATGCCAGACGCGCTCGATGCCACTCCCTACGACGCCCTGCTCCTGCTCTCCTTCGGCGGCCCGGAAGGCCCGGACGACGTGGTCCCGTTCCTGGAGAACGTGACCCGCGGGCGCGGCATCCCGAAGGAACGCCTCAAGGAGGTCGGGCAGCACTACTTCCTGTTCGGCGGGGTCAGCCCCATCAACGACCAGAACCGCGCCCTCCTGGACGCCCTGCGCAAGGACTTCGCCGACCACGGCCTGGACCTGCCGGTCTACTGGGGCAACCGCAACTGGGCCCCGTACCTCACGGACACCCTGCGCGAGATGGTCGCCGACGGCCGCCGCCGCATCCTCGTCCTCGCCACCAGCGCCTACGCCTCCTACTCGGGCTGCCGCCAGTACCGCGAGAACCTCGCCGACTCGCTGGCCGCCCTGGAGGCCGAGGGCCTGCCGCTGCCCAGGGTCGACAAGCTGCGGCACTACTTCAACCACCCGGGCTTCGTGGAGCCCATGATCGACGGTGTCGTCCGGTCCCTCGCCGACCTCCCCGAGGACGTGCGCGACGGTGCCCACATCGCCTTCTCCACCCACTCGATCCCCGCCGCCTCGGCCGACACCTCCGGCCCCGTGGAGGGCCACGGCGACGGCGGGGCGTACGTCGAGCAGCACCTGGACGTGGCCCGTCTGATCGCCGCCGCCGTCCTCGAGCGCACTGGCGTCGACCACCCCTGGCAGCTCGTCTACCAGTCCCGCTCCGGCGCCCCGCACATCCCGTGGCTGGAGCCCGACATCTGCGACCACCTGGAGGAGCGCCACGCGGCCGGCGTCCCCGCGGTCGTGATGGCGCCCATCGGCTTCGTCTCCGACCACATGGAGGTCCTCTACGACCTCGACACGGAGGCCACGGCCAAGGCCGAGGAACTGGGCCTGCCGGTGCGCCGCTCGGCCACCGTCGGCGCCGACCCGAGGTTCGCCGCCGCGATCCGCGAGCTCGTCCTGGAGCGCGCCGCCGCCGAGAGCGGACGGCAGGTCACCCCATGCGCCCTGGGCGCGCTGGGCGCGAGCCACGACCTCTGCCCCGTCGGGTGCTGCCCGGCCCGTGCGCCCCGGCCGGCCGCCGCGGGCGTCGACAGCCCCTACGCGTGAGGAGCCCCGTGACCGACCCCCTGCACTCGGACCTGCTCGAGCTCGCCAAGGAGGCCGCCCGCCGGGCAGGTGAGCTGCTTCGGGACGGCCGCCCGGCCGACCTCGCGGTGGCCGCCACCAAGTCGAGCCCGATCGACGTGGTCACCGAGATGGACATCGCCGCCGAGAAGCTGATCACCGGCCTGATCTCCGAGCACCGTCCCGACGACGGCTTCCTCGGCGAGGAGGGCGCCTCCAGCGCCGGCAGCACCGGCATCCGCTGGGTGATCGACCCCCTCGACGGCACGGTCAACTATCTGTACGGCCTGCCCACCTGGGCCGTCTCCATCGCCGCCGAGCAGGACGGCGAGACCGTCGTCGGGGTCGTGGAGATCCCGATGCGCGGGGAGACGTACCACGCGCTGCGCGGCCGGGGCGCCCGGGCGACCGGCGCCTGGGCGGGCGAGCGCGAGTTGTCGTGCCGGCCCCCGGCCCCCCTCGACCAGGCCCTGGTCTCCACCGGCTTCAACTACGTCACCGAGGTCCGCACCCACCAGGCCGACGTGGCCCAGCGGCTCATCCCGCTGCTGCGGGACATCCGGCGCAGCGGCTCGGCCGCCGTCGACCTGGCCGATGTGGCCGCCGGCCGCCTCGACGGCTACTACGAGCGCGGCCTGCATCCGTGGGACCTCGCCGCGGGCGACCTGATCGCCCGGGAGGCGGGCGCGCTGACCGGCGGCCGCCCCGGAGAGCGCCCGGCCCGCGAACTGGCGATCGCCGCCACGCCGGCCGTCTTCGAGCGCCTCCAGCGCCTCCTGGAGGACTTCGGCGCCTGGCACGACTGACGGCCCGGACCGCGCACCGCGCACACGGAGGGGCCCCGGCGCTGGATTCGCCGGGGCCCCTCCGCCAACGCGTACGAACGACGCGTACCAACCGCTCAGACGCTTGTCGCGCCGACCTCCACACCGTGTTCGGCGGCGAGGCGGCGCAGGTCGTCGAGCTCTGCCTGCTCCACCTCGACGAGGAAGTCGTCGCCCTCGTCACGAGCCCTGGTCAGATCGGACTCGGTCGCCCTTATGCGCTGCAGAAGTCCTGCGGTGAATGCGTCCATGCTGCGCCCCCTCGTCCTTGGGTCGTGGGTCGATGGCACGGGGGTGTGCCGGTTCGGAAGGGGCGATCACGTCTCCAGTAGGTGCCCAGCGCTGCCCTGCCGGGCGGCGACGGTGCCGGACACCCACGCCCACTCTGCGGCAAGCGGATCGCGGAGTACCACATGGTGTTGCGGCACATGCAGAGCGTGATCGCGGGGTGTAAAGCCGTCCTCCCCCCGCTCCCTTCCACGGAAACCTCAACCGGACGAGAAAATCTCGCATTCCCGGGGTTCACACCCGTCCTTCATCGCGCGCTCACCGTCTTACCGCCGACTTATGGCCGAAAAGGGCAGGATGGAAGCACACACTCACCAAGCCCCTGCCCACGCACGCTCACGGAGCGCTACGCGGGTGGACACAGGAAGGACAAGCGACGTGCGCGTACTCGTCGTCGAGGACGAGCAGCTGCTCGCCGATGCGGTGGCCACCGGACTGCGCCGGGAGGCCATGGCCGTCGACGTCGTGTACGACGGTGCGGCCGCCCTGGAGCGCATCGGCGTCAACGACTACGACGTGGTCGTCCTCGACCGCGACCTCCCGCTCGTGCACGGCGACGACGTCTGCCGGAAGATCGTCGAGCTCGGCATGCCCACGCGCGTGCTGATGCTCACGGCCTCCGGTGACGTCAGCGACCGCGTCGAGGGCCTGGAGATCGGCGCCGACGACTACCTCCCCAAGCCCTTCGCCTTCAGCGAGCTCATCGCACGCGTGCGTGCCCTCGGCCGGCGCACCAGCGTGCCGCTGCCGCCCGTCCTGGAGCGCGCGGGCATCAAGCTCGACCCGAACCGCCGCGAGGTCTTCCGCGACGGCAAGGAGGTCCAGCTCGCGCCCAAGGAGTTCGCCGTCCTGGAGGTGCTGATGCGCAGCGAGGGCGCCGTCGTCTCCGCCGAGCAACTCCTGGAGAAGGCCTGGGACGAGAACACCGACCCGTTCACCAACGTCGTGCGCGTGACGGTCATGACGCTCCGCCGCAAGCTCGGTGAGCCCCCGGTGATCGTCACCGTCCCCGGCTCCGGCTACCGGATCTGATCCCCGTGGCCGCCGCACCCGCGCCTCCCCAGGCGCCTCCGAAGCCCACCTGGGACCCGAGGAGGCCGCAAGCCCCCTTCCCCTGGCTGCGCCCCACCATCCGCATACGCCTGACCCTGCTCTACGGCGGCATGTTCCTGATCGCAGGCATCCTGCTGCTGTCGATCATCTACCTGCTGGCCGCGCAGGCCATCAACACGGGCAACCAGCCGCCGTTCAAGATCGCGAGCGGTGCGGAGATCAAGGTCACCAGCGATGCCTGTCCCGCGGTCAACAACGCGAACAACATCCCGCTGTCCGACTTCAACGACGCGATCAGCAACTGCATCGACAAACAGCGCCAGGCCGCCCTGGACAACCTCCTCAGCCGTTCCCTGCTGGCCCTGCTCGGCCTCGCCGTGATCGCCTTCGCCTTCGGCTACGCCATGGCCGGACGCGTTCTGTCCCCGCTCGGCCGGATCACCCGCACCGCGCGCGCGGTGGCGGGCTCGGACCTGTCCCGGCGGATCGAGCTGGACGGCCCGGACGACGAGCTGAAGGAGCTGGCCGACACCTTCGACGACATGCTGGAGCGGCTCCAGCGGGCCTTCACGGCCCAGCAGCGCTTCGTCGGCAACGCCTCGCACGAGCTGCGGACACCGCTGGCGATCAACCGCACGCTGCTCGAGGTGCACCTGTCCGATCCGAACGCGCCCATGGAGCTGCAACAGCTCGGCAAGACCCTGCTGGCCACCAACGAGCGCAGTGAGCAGCTCGTGGAGGGTCTGCTGCTGCTCGCCCGCAGCGACAACCAGATAGTCGAGCGCAAGCCGGTGGACCTGGCCGAGGTCGCCGAGCAGGCCATCGACCAGGTGCACGCGGAGGCCGAGGGCAAGGGCGTGGTGATCCGGGGCGAGCAGAAGCCCGCGGTGGTCCAGGGCAACGGTGTCCTGCTGGAGCGGATCGCCCTGAACCTGGTGCAGAACGCCGTACGCTACAACGTCGCGGAGGGCGGCTGGGTCGAGGTGACCACCGAGGTCCAGCACGGGCACGCGGTCCTGGTCGTGTCCAACACGGGTCCGGTCGTGCCGGCGTACGAGATCGACAACCTCTTCGAGCCGTTCCGGCGGCTGCGCACGGAGCGCACGGGCAGCGACAAGGGGGTCGGGCTCGGGCTGTCCATCGTGCGGTCCGTGGCCCGGGCGCACGGCGGGCACATCGCGGCCCAGCCGCGCGAGGGAGGAGGGCTCGTGATGCGGGTCACTCTGCCTGTCTGAGATCATGTCGCCGACACACGCGGGGGATGTTCGCTTTGCGCGGAATTCTCGGGGCCCCGGTCCGGCACCCCCGTGTGTGATCGATCACAGGGGCGAATTTCCGGCCATCTACTCTCCGTGATCATGATTGCCGTCGGAAAGCCCGGAAAATCCGGGTTTTCGGGGGTCGTGATCACGGGAAGTACACGGTGAGACGCCTTTGAAGTGCGACATCGGGACCGTGTACGGTCCCGATCGCCACCCCAGCCGATCACTCGTGAGGAGTCCGGTTGGGTGTCGATTGAGTAACAGACCTTGATGTGAGGCAAAATCTCCGCCTCGAGGCGGGCACAAGTCCGGCCTCTCACGCGTTACGTGCGCTGGAGACACCGCATTCACCCAGAGGGGGAGAGGCGAAATGGCAACCGATTACGACACCCCACGCAAGACCGACGACGATGTCGACTCCGACAGCCTTGAAGAGCTGAAGGCCCGGCGGAACGACAAGTCCGCCTCCGCCGTCGACGTCGACGAGTTCGAGGCCGCGGAGGGGCTGGAGCTCCCCGGAGCGGACCTGTCCAACGAGGAGTTGGCCGTCCGGGTGCTGCCGAAGCAGCAGGACGAGTTCACTTGCATGAGCTGCTTCCTGGTGCATCACCGCAGCCAGCTGGCCCGGGAGAAGAACGGTCAGCCGATCTGCCGCGACTGCGACTGAGGCGGGGTCGGCCGTGACTGGCTCGACCCCCTCTCGGAAGCGCCGCTTCCGCAAGCCGGGAGCGGACCAAGGGCCGGCCGACGGCCCTCACGGCGTGCGTGACGACGAGCGAGGCTCATCCGGTACGGGAGTGGTCCCTGCGGGATCGGCCTCGCTCGGTACGACAGGCGACCGGAGTGACCTCCCGGTGCCTGCGCGAGGCCCCGTGCCCGTCGCCAGGCGACGGGCCGCGGTCATCCGGGACAAGGCCAAGGACCTGGCCCGGGAAGGCGCCCGCAGGGGCGGGGACCGAGCCAGGGCCGGTCTGGCCCACCTCGCGGACCGGATCATCGAGATCGCCCCCAGGATCCCCGTACGGGACCTGAGGACGCTCCGCAGGCAGTTCCCCGGCCTCGGGCCGGAACAGCTCGCCGACAAGCTCGTGACGGGCGCCGCGAACGCCACCTCCACGGTCGGCGCGGGCGTCGGCGCGGCGGCCATGCTGCCCGTGCCGCCCGCGATGCCGACCGAACTGGCCGCGGAGATCACCGGGGTCGCGGCGATCGAGCTGAAGCTCATCGCCGAACTGCACGAGGTGTACGGCCTCAGGCCGCCCGGCAACCTCAAGGACCGCAGCACCGCGTATCTGCGCGCCTGGTCCGGTGAGCGCGGCATCGACCCGCTCAAGCCGTCCTCGGTCAACGCCGCGCTCGGCGGCCAGATGAAACGCGAACTGCGTCAGCAGATCATGAAGCGGCTCGTCCGCGACCTGCCGATGCTGGTGCCGTTCCTGGTGGGCGCCGTGGTCGGCGCGGCCATGAACCGGCGCGACACCAAGAAGCTGGCCGCGAGGATCCGCACCGATCTGCGCAAGGCCCAGGTGCCCTGGGAGGCACTGGAGGCCCTGCCCCCGCTGGAGAAGCCGGAACACCCGCTGGACATGCGAGAGCTCCCCGGGAATCCCAGGGAGCTCGGGTACTGAGACGCCGCCTCCGGACCGCGTGTGCCCCTAGGCCGCGGCCTCCCGCGCCGTCCGCAGTGCCTGAGCCAGGCGCTCCGGCTCGCGCGTCGACAGATACACGTACGGAGTGGGGTCGTCCGGATCGGTGACCTGCACCTTCAGCGCGGTGGGGATGTAGGCGCGCAGCAGCAGGAACGCGCGCGTGTCCGCCTTGTACGTGCGCCAGGCGCGCGCCTCCTCAGGAGCCAGGACCTCCGCCTCGCCGAGGGCCGCGACCGGGATCTTCGCCTCGCCGGCGATCAGCGCGTCGCCCACGACACGGATGCGCACGGAGCCGTACGAGCTGGCGACGACCGCGGCCGCCGCGGTGCCGCCGACCAGGCCGCCCAGCAGCGGCAGCGTGCCGAAGGGCAGCAGGATCAGGGCGAAGGAGACGCCCACGAGGAACGAGATCAGCCACCAGGTGCGGGGGGCGGTGAGGCGTTCTTCGTAAGGGGTCGTGGAGAGCTGCATGGAGTCAAGCTTGGCATGGTGTCCGGCATCGGCCGACGCGCGGGTAAGGTCTGCGGCTGTGAGTGGTACTTCCGCAGCTCTTGAGCCTCCCGCCGACGCCGTGAAACCCGTTCGGCACCCTGACGCCCCCGTGCCCGGCGAGCTTCTCGGTGCCCACTACGAACAGTGTTTCGGGTGCGGCGGCGATCAGGCGCACGGGCTGCACCTCCAGGCGCGGGCCGGCGAGGGAGTGACCGTCACCGCCGAGTTCACCGTGCAGCCCGCCCACCAGGGGGCTCCGGGACTCGCGCACGGCGGCGTCCTCGCCACCGCCCTGGACGAGACGCTCGGCTCGCTGAACTGGCTGCTGCGCACCATCGCCGTGACCGGCCGGCTGGAGACCGACTTCGTCCGGCCCGTGCCCGTCGGCACCACGCTGTACCTGGAGGCCGAGGTGACGGCGGTGGCCCGGCGGAAGATCTACTCGACGGCCACCGGACGCATCGGCGGCCCCGACGGACCCGTCGCGCTCCGCGCCGACGCGCTCTTCATCGAGGTCGAGGTGGCGCACTTCGTCGATCACGGCCGTCAGGAGGAGATCCAGGCGGCCATGAGCGACCCCGACCAGATCCGGCGCACGCGCGCCTTCGAGGTGAACCCGTGAGCCGTGCCCCCCTGAACGTCCTGATCCGGCGCGTCCAGCCCGACGTACCGCTTCCGGCGTACGAGCATCCCGGGGACGCGGGGGCAGATCTGCGGACCACCGAGGCCTGCGAACTGGGGCCGGGGGAACGGGCCGTGCTGCCCACGGGGGTGTCGATCGCGCTGCCCGAGGGGTACGCGGCGTTCGTGCATCCGCGGTCGGGGCTCGCCGCCCGGTGCGGAGTCGGGCTCGTGAATGCCCCGGGGACGGTTGATGCCGGGTACCGTGGGGAGATCAAGGTGATCGTGGTGAATCTCGACCCGCGCGAGTCCGTGCGGTTCGAGCGCTTCGACCGGATTGCCCAACTGGTCGTCCAGCAGGTCGAGAGGGTCCGCTTCCAGGAGGTCGCGGAGCTTCCCGAATCGGCACGGGCCGCGGGGGGCTTCGGGTCCACCGGCGGGCATGCCGCGGTGGGCGATGCAAGCGGTCAGGCCGCCCTGGGCGGCAGTGTGGGTGGGTATCGATACGCTTCGGTCGTATCCGACCGGGAAGGACAGTGACGTGTTCGGACGTCGCAAGAAGAAGGGTGCCGCCGAGGACGCGGCCGGCGAGGCCGAGCAGGTCGTCGACAGTGTCGACACTGAGGCGGACGAAGAGGTAACGGGCGAGCGCGAGCGCGTCCGGCTCGAGCCCGAGCCGCGGCCCGACGGACCGTGGGACAGCTCCGAGGTCCGCGACCCGGCCGAGGGCCGGGTGGACCTGGGCGGTCTGTTCGTGCCGGGCGTCGACGGCATGGAGCTGCGCGTCGAGGTCGCCGGTGACGCGATCGTCGCCGCCACCGTCGTACTGCGCGACAGCGCAGTCCAGCTGCAGGCCTTCGCCGCGCCCAAGCGCGAGGGCATCTGGGGCGAGGTGCGCGAGGAGATCGGCGCCGGCATCACCCAGCAGGGCGGCATCATCGACGAGGTCGAGGGCCCGCTCGGCTGGGAGCTGCGGGCCCAAGTCCCGGTGCAGCTGCCGGACGGCACCGGCGGCTTCCACGTAGTCCGGTTCGTCGGCGTGGACGGACCCCGCTGGTTCCTGCGCGGAGTGATCTCCGGCCAGGGCGCGGTGCAGCCGCAGGCCGCCGGGCTGCTCGAGCAGATCTTCCGTGACACGGTCGTGGTGCGCGGCGACGGCCCGATGGCGCCCCGCGACCCCATCGTCCTCAAGCTGCCGAACGACGCGCAGATGGTCCCCGAGGGCGTCACACAGCAGGAGGAGGGTTCCCGCTTCTCCGGCGGCATGGGCCAGCTCCAGCGTGGACCGGAGATCACCGAGGTCCGCTAGGGCGTCGGCAGTCCGTACGGCTTACCAGGGCCGCATCCCGAACAGGGGTGCGGCCCGTTCTGCGTTTGCGGGGCGGTGCCCGGAAAAAGGCACGTCGGCGGTGAACCGGATCGGGGGGCTCGTCCGATGAAGCGGGTGAGGGGGGATGCAGATGTCCGGAGTGTCGTACGAAGAGCCCAGGGGCGGGCCGTGGGGCGGGCCCGTCGCGTCAGGGTTGCGTCAAAGGCGTCCCCCACCGCCCCGCTCGTCTCTTTTGCCGGGACCGGTGGTCGTAGGGTCGACGCTGCGTGGGCAGGAGTCACGGGAAGACAATGGGGCCATGGCGCGCGGCAAGCTTCGGATCTACCTCGGTGCGGCACCCGGCGTGGGCAAGACGTACGCCATGCTGTCCGAGGCGCACCGCCGGGTGGAGCGCGGTACGGACTGTGTGGTGGCCTTCGTCGAGCACCACGGCCGGCAGCGCACCGAGGTGATGCTGCACGGCCTGGAGCAGGTCCCGCGCCGCGAGCTGGAGTACCGCGGCGGCGTCTTCGCCGAGATGGACGTCGACGCGGTCCTCACCCGCCGCCCCCAGGTCGCCCTGGTGGACGAACTGGCGCACACCAACATCCCCGGCTCGCGCAACGCCAAGCGCTGGCAGGACGTGGAGGAACTGCTCGCGGACGGGATCGACGTCGTCTCGACCGTCAACATCCAGCATCTGGAGTCCCTCGGGGACGTGGTCGAGTCCATCACGGGGGTGCGGCAGCAGGAGACCGTGCCCGACGAGTTCGTCCGGCGCGCCGACCAGATCGAGCTGGTGGACATGTCGCCGCAGGCGCTGCGGCGCCGGATGGCGCACGGCAACATCTACCGGCCGGACAAGGTCGACGCGGCCCTGTCGAACTACTTCCGGCCCGGCAATCTCACCGCCCTGCGGGAGCTGGCGCTGCTGTGGGTCGCCGACCGGGTCGACGAGTACCTGAAGCAGTACCGCAGTGAGCACCGGGTGTCGGCGATCTGGGGCTCGCGCGAGCGGATCGTCGTCGGGCTCACCGGCGGTCCGGAGGGGCGCACCCTCATCCGGCGGGCGGCCCGGCTGGCGGAGAAGGGCGCCGGCGGCGAGGTGCTCGTCGTGTACATCGCGCGCAGCGATGGGCTGACCTCGGCCTCGCCCAAGGAGCTGGCCGTCCAGCGCACCCTCGCGGAGGACCTCGGCGGCACCTTCCACCATGTGGTCGGCGACGACATACCGGCCGCGCTGCTCGACTTCGCCCGGGGGGTGAACGCCACACAGATCGTCCTCGGCTCCTCGCGCCGCAAGGCCTGGCAGTACGTCTTCGGGCCGGGCGTCGGGGCGACGGTCGCCCGCGAGTCGGGTCCCGACCTCGACGTGCACATCGTCACGCACGAGGAGGCGGCCAAGGGCCGGGGGCTGCCGGTGGCCCGGGGCGCCCGGCTCGGGCGGGCCCGGATCATCTGGGGATGGCTCGTCGGCCTGGCCGGCCCGGCGGCCCTGGCGGTACTGCTGAGCACCGTCCACCTGGGACTCGCCAACGACATGCTGCTGTTCCTGACGGTGACCGTGGCGGCCGCGCTGCTCGGCGGACTGCTGCCCGCGCTGGCCTCGGCGGCGCTGGGCTCGCTGCTGCTGAACTACTTCTACACGCCGCCCCTGCACCGATGGACGATCTCGGACCCGAAGAACATCGTCGCCATAGTGATCTTCGTGGGGGTGGGGGTGTCGGTGGCGTCGGTGGTCGACCTGGCGGCCCGGCGCACACACCAGGCGGCCCGGCTGAGAGCCGAGTCGGAGATCCTGTCCTTCCTCGCGGGCAATGTGCTGCGCGGCGAGACCAGCCTGGAGGCGCTGCTGGAGCGGGTGCGGGAGACCTTCGGCATGGAGGCGGCGGCGCTGCTGGAGCGGGCGGACGACAGAGCCCCGTGGACCTGCGCGGGCCATGTGGGCTTCGGGCGGCCGGTGCGGCGGCCGGACGAGGCCGACGTGGACGTGCCGATCGGCGACCGTGCGGCGCTGGCGCTCACCGGCCGGGTGCTGCCCGCCGAGGACCGGCGGGTGCTGGCCGCGTTCGCGGCGCAGGCCGTCGTCGTACTGGACCGCAGGCGTCTCCAGGAGGAAGCCGAACACGCCCGCGCGCTGGCCGAGGGCAACCGGATCCGCACCGCGCTGCTGGCCGCCGTCAGCCACGATCTGCGCACCCCGCTGGCCGGGATCAAGGCGGCGGTGTCCAGCCTGCGGTCGGACGACGTGGCCTGGTCCGAGGAAGACCGGGCGGAGCTCCTCGAAGGCATCGAGGAGGGAGCCGACCGGCTCGACCACCTGGTGGGCAACCTGCTCGACATGTCCCGCCTCCAGACGGGGACGGTCACCCCGATCATCCGGGAGATCGACCTGGACGAGGTGGTGCCGATGGCGCTCGGCGGGGTCCCGGACCCGGAGGAGAGCGTCGAGCTGGACATCCCGGAGACACTGCCCATGGTCGCCGTGGACGCCGGGCTGCTGGAGCGGTCGGTGGCCAACCTCGTGGAGAACGCGGTCAAGTACAGCCCGGACGGCGAGTCGGTGCTGGTCGCGGCGAGCGCGATGTCCGACCGGGTCGAGGTGCGGGTCGTCGATCGCGGTCCCGGCGTCCCCGACGAGGCCAAGGAGCGGATCTTCGCGCCCTTCCAGCGGTACGGCGACGCACCGCGCGGGGCGGGCGTGGGGCTCGGCCTGGCGGTGGCGCGTGGCTTCACCGAGGCCATGGGCGGCACCCTCAACGCCGAGGACACCCCCGGCGGCGGCCTGACCATGGTCCTCACGCTGCGCGCGGCGCCGACGGAGTCGACGCGAGAGGCGGCGGCCGGTACGTCGGAGGCGGTGGAAGGGGCGGCGGCCGGTGCGTCGGAGACCCGGGCGAGGTCGCAACGGCAGCCGCAGACACCCGGCGAGGCCGCCCCCGCGGCATCACCTGCCGGGGTCCCCGCGGCACCGCCTGGCGAGGACTTCGTGGTGCGACCTGGGAAGGGCCCCACCGTGCACCCTGGTGACGACTTCACGGCGCCGCCCGGTGAGGGCCCCGTGGTGTCGTCCGACACGGGTACCGCGGTGTTGTCTGGTGGGGATTTGGCGGTGCCGCCTGTCGTGAGTCTCGCGGGGTGGCCTGGTGGGGGCCCTGAGGTGCGGCCCGGCGGGGACTTCGTGGTGGCGCCCGGTGAGGGCCCCGTGGTGTCGTCCGACACGGGTACCGCGGTGTTGTCTGGTGGGGATTTGGCGGTGCCGCCCGTCGTGAGCCTCGCGGGTCGGCCCGGTGGGGACCCTGAGGCGCGGCCCGGCGGGGACTTCGCGGTTGCGCCCGGCGAGAGCCTCGCGGTGCGGTCCGGCGGGGACTTCGTGATGCGGCCTGGGGAGGGCCCCACGGTGCGCTCTGGTGGGGAGTTTGCGGTGCCGCCTGGTGAGGAGTTTGTGGTGGCGCCAGCTGAGGGCCCCGCGGTGGCGTCCGGTGAGGGCGCTGTGGCATCGCCCGACACGGGCACCGCGACATCGCCCGGCGAGGACTTGGCGTCCCCGCCCGGCGAGGGCCCCGCGGCTCCGCCCGGGGAGAGACCCGTGACGCCAGCCGGGGAGGGACCCGTGGCGTCGGCCGGGGAGGACCCCGTGGTGGTGGATGTGGTGCGAGGACGTTTGGTACGACTGGAAAGGGGGGCTTGATGGTGAGTCCTGCTGGGGGGAACTCCCAGATCGCCACGAGGGTGCTCGTGATCGACGACGAGCCGCAGATCGTGCGGGCCCTGGTGATCAACCTCAAGGCGCGCAAGTACGAGGTCGACGCCGCCCACGACGGTGCGACCGCCCTCCGGCTCGCCGCCGCCCGCCACCCGGACGTGGTGGTCCTCGACCTGGGACTGCCAGACATGGACGGCGTCGAGGTGATCAGGGGGCTGCGGGGCTGGACCCGGGTGCCGATCCTGGTGCTGTCGGCCCGGCACTCCTCGGACGAGAAGGTCGAGGCGCTCGACGCGGGCGCCGACGACTACGTCACCAAGCCCTTCGGCATGGACGAGCTGCTGGCCCGGCTGCGGGCCGCCGTACGCCGTGCCGAGCCGGCCGGGGGCGGCGAGGACGACGTCCTGGTGGAGACCGACGAGTTCACCGTCGACCTCGCCGCGAAGAAGGTCCACCGGGCCGGGAAGGACGTCCGGCTCACCCCGACCGAGTGGCATCTGCTGGAGGTGCTGGTGCGCAACACCGGGCGCCTGGTCGGCCAGAAGCAGTTGCTGCAGGAGGTGTGGGGGCCGTCGTACGGGACGGAGACGAACTACCTGCGGGTCTACATGGCGCAGCTGAGACGGAAGCTGGAGGCGGACCCGTCGCACCCGAAGCACTTCGTCACGGAGCCGGGGATGGGGTACCGCTTCGAGAGGTGAGCCGTGGGACGGGTTACGGCCCTGTCGGTGGGCCCCGGTACGCTTCTGATATGAGTGGTGTTCCGCGTTCCGAAAAGCCGGTGGGCCGGTTCCGGCGCATGCTCGACCGCCTCTCCTCGTCCCAGGAGGACCTGGAGTCCCAGGAGCTGCGGGAGGACGCCGAGACGGCCGGGTGCGTCAGGATCGGTGACTGCCAGGACCGGCAGATCGTGACGGTTACTGGTACCTTGCGCACGGTCACCCTGCGTCCGCGTGCCGGAGTCCCGGCCCTCGAGGCCGAGCTGTTCGACGGCAGCGCCGCGCTGGACGTGGTGTGGCTGGGCAGGCGCTCCATCGTGGGCATAGAGCCGGGGCGCAGGCTCATCGCATCGGGGCGGGTCTCCATGAGCCGGGGCCGCCGGGTGCTGTTCAACCCGAAGTACGAACTGAGACCCCTCGGTAGGGAGTAGCCGGTGACGTCGCTCGACAAGCCGACCGAAGACACGACCGCGGAGGACAACTCCGCGGCCGACGCCCGGGCGGTGACCGAGGCCGCGCTGTTCGAGGCGTTCGGCGGGCTCCGGGGCATGATCGAGACGGTCGTGCCCGGCCTGCTCTTCGTCACCATCTTCACGATCAACAAGGACCTGCACATGTCCGCGATCGCCGCGCTCGCGGTGTCGCTGGTCCTGGTCGTGGTCCGGCTGGCGATGAAGGACACCGTCAAGCACGCCTTCAGCGGCGTTTTCGGGGTCGCCTTCGGTGTCGTCTTCGCGATGATGACCGGCAACGCCAAGGACTTCTACCTTCCCGGCATGCTCTACACGCTGGGCCTGGCGCTGGCGTACATCATCACGACCCTGTGCGGGGTTCCGCTGATCGGTCTGATCCTCGGCCCGGTCTTCAAGGAGAACCTCTCCTGGCGCAAGCGGAACCCGGGGCGCAAGAAGGCGTACGCCAAGGCGAGCTGGGCCTGGGGCCTGATCCTGCTCGCCAAGTGCGCGATCCTCTTCCCGCTGTACTGGTGGGCGAACACCGCGCAGCTGGGCTGGGTCCTGGTCGCCCTGAAGATCCCGCCCTTCCTGCTGGCCGTCTGGCTGACCTGGGTCTTCCTCGCGAAGGCGCCCGCGCCGATCGACGTGTTCGCGGAGATGGAGGCGGAGGAGAAGGCGGAGGCCGAGCGGAAGGCTGCCGCCGAGGCCGCGCAGGCGGCCGAGGCGGGTGGCGGGCGGCACCGTCGGGACGGCTAGGGACCTGGGGGCGGCAGCCCCCAGACCCCCGCTTCGGCCCTGAAGGTGAAGGGGCCTCGTCCTCAAACTCCCCGGAGGGGAACCCCCCAGACGGGCTAGCTGTCGCGCCGTACCGACAAAAGGTCCTCCAGCTGTTCCTCCCGCGCCTGTGCCGCCACGAAGAGCAACTCGTCACCGGGCTCCAGGGAGTCCTCCCGGGTCGGGGTGAGGACCCTGGTGCCGCGGATGATGGTGACCAGGGAGGTGTCCTCGGGCCATTCGACGTCGCCGACCTGGGTGCCGGCCAGGGCCGACTCCTCGGGGAGGGTCAGTTCGACGAGGTTGGCGTCGCCGTGGCTGAAGCGGAGCAGGCGGACCAGGTCGCCGACCGAGACCGCCTCCTCGACCAGGGCGGACATCAGCCGGGGGGTGGAGACGGCGACGTCGACGCCCCAGGACTCGTTGAAGAGCCACTCGTTCTTGGGGTTGTTGACGCGGGCGACGACGCGCGGAACGCCGTACTCCGTCTTGGCCAGGAGCGAGACGACCAGGTTGACCTTGTCGTCGCCCGTGGCGGCGATCACGACGTTGCAGCGCTGGAGCGCCGCCTCGTCCAGGGACGTGATCTCGCAGGCGTCGGCGAGCAGCCACTCCGCCTGGGGGACGCGCTCGACCGAGATGGCGGTCGGCGCCTTGTCGACGAGCAGGACCTCGTGGCCGTTCTCCAGCAGCTCGCCCGCGATCGAGCGGCCGACGGCACCGGCTCCGGCGATGGCGACCCTCATCAGTGACCGCCTTCCTGCGGGCCCTCGGCGAACGACGCCTCGACCTTCTCGACCTCGTCGGTACGCATCATCACATGCACCAGATCGCCCTCCTGCAGCACCGTCTGCGAGGTGGGCAGCATGGCCTCACCGAGACGGGTCAGGAACGCCACCCGGACGCCCGTCTCCTCCTGCAGGTTGCTGATCTTGTGGCCGACCCAGGACGGGGCTGCGTGCACCTCGGCGAGCTGGACGCCGCCGGTGGGGTCGCGCCACAGCGGCTCCGCGCCCGAGGGCAGCAGCCGGCGCAGCATCTGGTCGGCCGTCCAGCGGACGGTGGCGACCGTGGGGATGCCCAGGCGCTGGTAGACCTCGGCGCGGCGCGGGTCGTAGATCCGGGCGGCGACGTTCTCGATGCCGAACATCTCGCGGGCCACCCGGGCCGCGATGATGTTGGAGTTGTCGCCGCTGGAGACGGCGGCGAAGGCGCCGGCCTCCTCGATGCCCGCCTCGCGCAGAGTGTCCTGGTCGAAGCCGACCCCGGTGACACGACGGCCGCCGAACCCGGAGCCCAGTCGTCGGAAGGCGGTGGGGTCCTGGTCGATGACGGCGACCGTGTGCCCCTGTTGCTCCAGGGTCTGGGCGAGAGCGGAACCCACTCTGCCGCAGCCCATGATGACGATGTGCACGACCGTCCTTCCGGAAGTAACGAAGTCAAGAAGTCAATAAATCTTCTGGCATGGCTCTGAACAGACTCTAGGCCGCGCACCAAGCTACACATGCGAGGTCCGCGCAGGGCACCCCCGTGCGCGGTTTGCGCGATCAGCGACGGCTGATGCTCCAGAGGCTGAGAAAGGTAAGAACTCCGAGGCCGACGAGAGCGCCGGCGGCGCCGATCAGCTCCGCGGTCGTGTGCATGGAACCTCCGAGGGGCGGCGTACAGCCGTGAGGTACGGCGGCGGGGCGGGGTTTGTCATATAGGCATGACGGTTGGGACGGCCGTGGAATCCGCAGCCGACGCGTGGCCGATTTCACCCGTGAGGCAGACGCGGTGCTGCGGCACCCGGCTCACCCCGGGGGAGGGTGGGCGCGCCCCAGTTCGAAGGCATACGATCCTCTGTTGTGTCCAAACTGACCGACGTGCCCAAACGGATCCTGATCGGGCGCGCACTGCGCAGTGACCGGCTCGGAGAAACGCTCCTGCCGAAGCGCATCGCCCTGCCCGTCTTTGCTTCCGACCCGCTGTCCTCCGTGGCCTACGCGCCCGGGGAGGTGCTGCTGGTCCTCTCCATCGCGGGCGTGTCGGCCTACCACTTCAGCCCGTGGATCGCCGTCGCGGTCGTCGTGCTGATGTTCACGGTGGTCGCCTCCTACCGGCAGAACGTCCACGCCTACCCGAGCGGCGGCGGTGACTACGAGGTCGCCACCACCAACCTCGGCCCCAAGGCCGGCCTGACCGTCGCGAGCGCCCTGCTCGTCGACTACGTCCTCACCGTCGCCGTCTCCATCTCCTCCGGCATCGAGAACCTCGGCTCCGCGATCCCCTTCGTCGTCGAGCACAAGGTGGCCTGCGCGGTCGCCGTCGTCGTCCTGCTGACGCTGATGAACCTGCGCGGCGTCAAGGAGTCCGGGAAGCTCTTCGCGATCCCGACGTACGTGTTCGTCGCGGGCGTCTTCATCATGATCGCGTGGGGTGCGTTCCGCGGGCTGTTCCTCGACGACACCATGCGGGCGCCGACCGCCGAGTACACCATCAAGGCCGAGCACCAGGGCCTGGCCGGTTTCGCGCTGGTCTTCCTGATGCTGCGCGCCTTCTCCTCCGGCTGTGCCGCGCTCACCGGCGTCGAGGCGATCTCCAACGGCGTACCGGCCTTCCGCAAGCCCAAGTCGAAGAACGCGGCGACCACGCTCGCGGCGATGGGCCTGCTGGCGGTCACCATGTTCTGCGGCATCATCGCGCTCGCCCTGGTCACCGACGTCCGCATGGCCGAGAACCCGGCCGTCGACCTGCTGAAGAACGGCGTCGGGGTCGGCCCCGACTACGTCCAGAACCCGGTGATCACCCAGGTCGCCGAGGCCGTCTTCGGCAAGGGAAGCTTTTTCTTCGTCGTCCTCGCGGCGGCTACCGCCCTGGTCCTCTTCCTCGCCGCCAACACCGCCTACAACGGCTTCCCGGTGCTCGGCTCGATCCTCGCCCAGGACCGCTACCTCCCGCGCCAGCTGCACACCCGCGGCGACCGGCTCGCCTTCTCCAACGGCATCGTGCTCCTGGCCGGCGCGGCCACATTCCTGATCATCATCTACGGCGCCGACTCCACGCGTCTGATCCAGCTGTACATCGTCGGCGTCTTCGTGTCCTTCACGCTCAGCCAGACCGGCATGGTCCGCCACTGGAACCGCCACCTGGCCACCGAGACCGACCCGGCCAAGCGCCGCCACATGATCCGCTCCCGCGCGATCAACACCTTCGGCGCCTTCTTCACCGGCCTGGTGCTGGTCGTCGTCCTCGTCACCAAGTTCACGCACGGCGCCTGGGTCGCCCTGCTCGGCATGGTGATCTTCTACGCGACGATGACGGCGATCCGTAAGCACTACGACCGGGTCTCCGACGAGATCGCGGCCCCCGAGGGCCCGAGCGACGACAGCGTACGGCCGTCCCGTGTGCACTCGGTCGTCCTGATCTCCAAGATCCACCGCCCGACCCTGCGGGCCCTCGCCTACGCCAAGCTGATGCGCTCCGACACCCTGGAGGCGCTCACCGTCAACGTCGACGCGGCGGAGACGAAGGCACTGCGCGAGGAGTGGGAGCGGCGCGGGATCGACGTGCCGCTGAAGGTCCTCGACTCGCCGTACCGCGAGATCACGCGGCCGATCATCGAGTACGTCAAGAGCATGCGCAAGGAGTCGCCGCGCGCCGCCGTCTCGGTGATCATCCCGGAGTACGTCGTCGGCCACTGGTACGAGCACCTGCTGCACAACCAGAGCGCGCTGCGGCTCAAGGGGCGCCTGCTGTTCACACCGGGCGTCATGGTCACGTCCGTGCCGTACCAGCTGGAGTCCTCCGAGGTGGCCCGGATGCGGGCCCGCAAGCGGCAGGAGTGGAACGCGCCGGGTTCGGTGCGGCGCGGTCCCGCGGAACAGGGGCGGACGAAGGAGGCGTCGGGTTCGGCGACCGGGTCGGGTGCGTCCGGTGCATCCGGTTCCTCGGGTTCCTCGGGTTCCGCTTCGGAGTCGTAGGGGACTCCCGGGGGCGTATGGAGGCTCGCCCTTGTGGTGAACGGCCGGACGACAGCCACGTAGACTGGTGGGCTGTTGTCCGGCCGTTCCTCGTTCGACGTTGTGGAGTCACCCCGCCATGCAGGCAGAACCGAAGAAGACCCTGGTGGGGACCGAGTACGAGGTCGAGATCGGCCCCGTCGCGCACGGCGGCCACTGCATCGCCCGCACCGACTCCGGTCAGGTGCTGTTCGTACGGCACGCGCTCCCCGGTGAGCGGGTTGTGGCCCGGGTGACGGAGGGCGAGGAGGGTGCGCGCTTCCTGCGCGCGGACGCGGTCGAGGTGATCGAGGCCTCCAAGGACCGGGTGGAGGCCCCCTGCCCCTTCGCCGGCCCCGGCCGCTGCGGCGGCTGCGACTGGCAGCACGCCAAGCCGGGCGCCCAGCGGCGGCTCAAGGGCGAGGTGATCGCCGAGCAGCTCCGGCGGCTCGCGGGCCTCACGCCCGAGGAGGCCGGCTGGGACGGCACCGTGATGCCGGCCGAGGGCGACAAGCTGCCGGCCGGGCAGGTGCCGCAGTGGCGTACGCGTGTGCAGTACGCGGTGGACGCCGAGGGCCACGCCGGTCTGCGTCGGCACCGCTCGCACGAGGTGGAGCGGATCGACCACTGCATGATCGCCGCCGAGGGCGTCTCCGAACTCGGCATCGAGAGGCGCGACTGGACCGGTATGGCCACGGTCGAGGCGATCTCGGCGACCGGCTCGCAGGACCGGCAGGTGATCCTCACCCCGCGGCCGGGCGCACGGCTGCCGATCGTGGAACTGGACCGGCCGGTCTCGGTCATGCGGGTGGAGGAGAAGGACGGGGGCGTGCACCGCGTCCACGGGCGCCCCTTCGTTCGCGAGCGCGCGGACGGCCGTACCCACCGCGTCGGCAGCGGCGGCTTCTGGCAGGTCCACCCGAAGGCCGCGGACACCCTGGTGACCGCCGTCATGCAGGGCCTGCTGCCCCGCAAGGGCGAGACGGCCCTCGACCTGTACTGCGGCGTGGGCCTGTTCGCCGGCGCCCTGGCCGACCGGCTCGGCGAGAAGGGCGCGGTCCTCGGCATCGAGTCCGGCAAGCGCGCGGTCGAGGACGCCCGGCACAACCTCGCCGACTTCGACCGCGTCCGCATCGAACAGGGCAAGGTCGAGTCCGTCCTCCCGCGCACCGGGATCACCGAGGTCGACCTGATCGTCCTCGACCCGCCCCGGGCGGGAGCGGGCCGCGGCACGGTGGAACACCTGGCGTCCCTGGGCGCCCGCCGGATCGCCTACGTCGCCTGCGATCCGGCCGCACTGGCGCGCGACCTGGGGTACTTCAGGGACGGGGGGTACCGGGTGCGGACGCTGCGGGCGTTCGATCTGTTCCCGATGACCTCGCATGTGGAGTGCGTGGCGATTTTGGAGCCTGCCGCCAAGAGCTCCTGACCTGCTGATTCTTCTGACTCCCCAGGTTTCTGGCGGGTCGGGCCGACCTGTTTTCACGGGCGCACCATGTGAGTGCGTTGCCATCGTTGAACCGGCCGCGAAGGGCGTCTGACCTGCGGTTTCGTGCGTGCGTGTTATGTGCGGTGTGGGTGTTACGGGCGATGTCCCGACGCTGGAGTGACGCTCGTGACGCTCATTCTGATGGGGTGTCAGGCGCCTTTCGGGCAGGTCAAATCCTGTCAAGGTGGCGAGCGTCGACGCGCCGAGCGCAGACGGGGCCTGACCCGGAATCTTGGATACGGGCTGCGGCTTGGGCCCAGGGTGGTTGATGTTGTGTCGAGGGCTGTCTCGTAGGCGATGGGACTGCGTTGACCGAGGCTGGAGTGGCGCCGTCGGGTGTTGTAGCGGTGCAGCCAGTGGAACAGGTCGAGGCGGGCTTCGCGCTCGTCAGCCCAGGCACCGCGGCCCTGGAGAGTCTCGCGCTTGCATGTCGCGACTGGTTGAATCCGGTCTGGGCCCCGTGATCGGTGTGCATGACGGCACCGGCGAGGCTGCCGCGGCACCGCTCAGCTGCGGCCAGGGCCTCGGTGACCAGTTCGGCGCGCATGTGATCGGATTGCCCAGCCGGCAAGGCGCCGGGAGGCGAGATCGATGAGGCACCAGCGTCCTGGGCCTCTGGAGGCGGGCGAGCAGCACGCGGGTCAGCGGAGTGCCGAGTTCACGTGCACGGCGGGGCGTTCGGCGAGCGCGTCGCGTAGCGCTCCTCCAGCACCTCGCTCTCAAAGACGTCGCGAGACGCCTCGAACAGGCCGTCGGCGTCGGCGTCGTGGACCGTCGGCAGGGCCCGGCGCATCGCGATCAGGAGGCGGGCGATACCCGCCCCCGCTCACCCACGAGCCGCCACGCCTCCGCCCGGGCCGCCTCGTCCCAGGCGGCTTACCCCCCGGCTCTCAGAGGCGGCCACCGCGTCCTGAGGGTGCCGCCGGAGCACTACGCGAACTCCCGCGCGTGGGCCCTCCCACCAAGTCCATGTCGTCTTATTCCAGGGTTCAGGCGATGTAGAGCTGCATGACGTAGAGCCACCTCTATATCGGGTATTGATCGGATGCCTATCCTCTCCTTGTTCCATGAGTGCATGAGGTGTGCTGATCCTGGGGCCGCGAGCACAGGGGGCAGGAGCTGGTACGTGCGTCCGTGGGTGAGCGATGACGTGTGGCCGAGCGGTGAGCCGGCGCCATCGTCGGTCGGGCGGCGGCTCACCCCGGACGAACGGCGTGAATACGCGGGCGACATCGAATCCCTCGGATCGATCGACTCTCCCGAACTGCGCTTCCGACACTACCGTGACGGACGGCTGCTGCTCGTCGGGGCCGGACCCGTGGCGGCGACGCTGCTGAAATCTGCTCTGCGGACCGGGTGCCGCGACATCGAGGTCCTGTGCACGGACCCGCCCGCCGCCGGTGGTGGCGTGGGTCTCGCCGGGCTGATCGAGGACGCCCGCCGCGACGGCGCACAAAAGGTTGGCGCGAGGTCGGACCTCGACGGGCTCGCCGCCCGCGATACCGTCCTCCAGGTGTCCGGCTCGGTGCCGGAACTCGTGGTGACCGCCGACCGGTGCGCCGATGCCGGAGCGCTTCTCGGGCAGGTGCTGATCAGCGGCGAGGAGATGTGGACCGGCCCCGTCGGGTCGGCCGCCCGCACGGCCGCCGCCTCCGCCTGGCGTCGGCTGCGCGGCATCCCCCTCACCGGGCCGGCGGTGTCCTCCCTCGCCGGTCGGCCGGCGGAGCTTGCCGCCGAGCAACTGCTGCGTGCCTGGTTCGAGTGCGCCACGGGCACCACCCGGCCGTCGGGAAGCCCGTACCTGCTGCGGACGGACCTGCGGACCGGGACGGTCGTCCCGCACCGTTTCCTGCCGCTTCCCGCCGGATCCACAGTGCCGCAGGTCACTGAGGCCCAAGCCCGGGCGGCGTTCCTGGGGAGGCTGAACGGAGCGGCCGTCGACGCCGATGTGCTGTTCGAGCGGGTTGCCGCGGTGGCGGACCCGCGCGCCGGGCTTGTGGGGGTGCTGGAGGAAAGGGAGGCCGCCGCGGGGCCGCTCGCCCGGTGGGAGTGCCGGACAACCGTGGCAGATGCGTTCGGTGCGAGACCCGCTGGGACGCCCGATGCCGTTGTGACGGGGCACGGGGGCGATCGCGAGACGGCGCGCCTGGCGGCGCTGCTCGCCGCGCTCGCGAACTATGGAAGCCTCGCTGGCTTGAGCCTCGCCGCCGGTTCGTGCGCCCGTATCCCCGACGTCTGGGGCCTCGACCTGGTGACGGGAGCATTGCGCCGGATTCCCGCGCGGGTTGCCCGTCCCGCGCCTGACAAGGGAGCGTCGTACCGGCCACCGGTCGGTGTGGCCGCCGGACTGACGTGGGCGCACGCCGTGGAAGCCGGGCTGGCCCAGCACTGCGAGGAGCTGCTGTCCCGGCGGCTCGCCGATCCCGGTCTGCGCGTGCCTCGGCTGTACCTTCCCGCGGACGAGGCCCCCGGTGCTGCCGACCCGCTGTACCTGCTGCGCACGCTGGGCGAGCCGGTCGCCCACGACCTCTCCGCCGTGCTGTCCGTGCCGGCCTGCGCGATCCGGCTCGGATCACGGACGGTGGTCGCAGTCGGCGCCACCCATGCCGAGGCCGTGCGGACCGCGGCCGAACGCGCCGTGCTCGCGCGGCGGTCCTCCGCCCGGACCGTACCGGCGATCACACCGGAACAGGAGCGACCCGCGCCCTTCTTCCCGGGCATGCGGACGGTAGCGGGCGGGGTGCGGTTCGTCGAGGCGCTGCGTGCCCAGGGCAGAACGCCGGTGGCGGTGCTGCTGGATCGCGATCCGCAGGCCGTCGTCGTCCTTCCGTACGTCGTTCAGGTGATCTTGACGGAAGAGTAGAAGCCGTAAACCTGGTGCCTTCCTTGACTGTTCATGGCATATTCGTTGCTCTGTTTGCCGGACACCTGAACGACGTCCGGTGACGGTGCGTTGGGGGCGTGTCCGTTGCAGCAGGGAAGGCTGGGTTCGTGGGGGGAGCCATCGACTTCAGCGTGCTCGGAATGGTGCGTGTGCACCGTGACGGGAACGCCCTGGCCATCGGATCACCGCAGCAACAGGCGCTGCTCGTGGCACTGCTGCTGCGATCCGGCAGAGTGACCTCCTCACACGAACTCATCCATTCCATCTGGGGAGAGGAGCCCCCGAGCTCGGCTCTCGCGAGCCTGCGAACCTACGCCTGGCGGCTGCGGCAGGCACTGGAGGAGGACGCGTCCTCGCCCGAGCTCCTCGTCTCGCAGCGCGACGGCTACCGCCTGGTGGTGCTGCGGTCGGCGGTGGACGTCGACCGCGCGGAACGACTGGCGGCGGACGCCGCTCGGGCCCGTGTCCAGGGGGACGACGAAACGTGCGGCCGACTGCTGACCGAGGCCCTGGATCTGTGGCAGGGCGTCCCGCTGGCCGGTGTGCCGGGGCTCTTCGCCGAGCAGCAGCGGGCACGGCTGACCGAGCTGCGCCTGGGCCTGCTGGAGGAACGCTTCGAGTGCGACCTGCGCGCGGGCCGGCACACCTCGCTCATCCCGGATCTGACGGCCTTCACCCGGGAACACCCCCTGAAGGAACGACCGTACGGGTTCCTGATGCGGGCGTTGTACGCCGCTGGACGCCAGGCCGACGCGCTCGCCGTGTACGCCCGGGTCCGTCACGTCCTGGCCGAGGATCTCGGCGTCGACCCCGGCCCCGAGCTCACGGCGCTGCACGAACAGGTACTCCTCGGTGATCCCTTGCTGCGGGTTGCGGCGCAGGAGCCCGGAAAGGTCCGGGTGCCCCAGGCCGAGCAGGTGCCGCAGGAGGAGACGGTTCCCGCTCCGGTGGACGCACCGGACCAGGTGCTCGTCCGTCCCGCCCAGTTGCCGGCCGACACCTCCGACTTCACCGGCCGGGCCGGGCAGGTGGAGGATCTGTGCCAGGTGCTCACCGATCCCGAACGGCCGTCGCTCGTGGTTGCCTCGGTCAGTGGCATGGGCGGACTCGGCAAGACCACGCTGGCGCTGCGGGTCGCCCACCGGATCAAGCATGACTTCCCCGACGGACAGCTCTACGCGGACCTGCGCGGAAGCGGGCTGGAACCGGCCGACCCCGGAGCCGTCCTCGGCAGCCTGGTTTGCGCGCTGGGCATCCCCACGCATGCCCTGCCCGCCATGACAGAGGACCGCGCACGGCTCTTCCGTACCCTGCTCGACGGGCGGCGCGTCCTGCTCCTGCTGGACAACGCTCGGGACGCCGCGCAGGTCGCACCGCTGCTGCCCGGCTCCGCCGACTGCGGTGTGATCGTCACCAGCCGTACCCGGCTCGTCGGCATTTCCAGTGTCGCCGCCGTGGCCCTGGACGTCTTCGACACCGACGAGGCCGTCGCCCTCCTCCGTGCGATCGTCGGTGCCGGGCGGGTCGCCGCGGAGCCGGACGCCGCGGTCGAGCTGGTGACCGCCTGCGGACACCTTCCGCTCGCGGTGCGTGTCGTCGCCGCGCGGCTCGCGGCCCGACCGCGCTGGGAGC
This sequence comes from Streptomyces sp. T028, assembly GCF_048159505.1. NCBI lineage: Bacteria > Bacillati > Actinomycetota > Actinomycetes > Kitasatosporales > Streptomycetaceae > Streptomyces > Streptomyces sp. T028. Next base: position 44,519 of record NZ_JBLRVZ010000016.1, on the reverse strand, counting down.
TGAGGACCATGTACCACCGGCTGGCCAACGAGCGGCGCCGCATCGGCGAGTTACGCGTCGGTGATCTGGCGGTGGCCGCGGCCTTCGAGCTCGGCTACCGCCAGCTGCCGAAGGAACAGGGACGCGCCTTCCGCCTGCTCGCCCCGGTGGCCCGCGCGAGCATCGGACTCGAGGCGGCCGCCGCGGCCCTCGGACTCGACGAGTACGACGCCGAGGAGCTGCTGGAGGCGCTGGTGGACGCCGCCATGCTGGAGGCCATGCAACCCGGCCGGTACCGCTATCACGACCTGGTGCGGGCCTATGCCCTGCAGCTCGGGAACTCCCCGCTCGACGGGAACGCCGAGCCGGGCACCCTCGTCCTGGCCCGACTCCTGGAGCACCTGCTGGCCCGCGCGTGCGCGGCCTTCCGGTGCGTGGTCCCCGGTGATCCCGCCGATGTCTTCCTCACCCTCACATCCGAGTCGGCACCCGCATTCGCCGACACGGTCGACGCGCTGACCTGGGTGACCACTGAGTTCGAGTGCCTGACCAACGCGGTGACATTGGCCGGCCAGACCCCGGTCGACACCGACGGCAGGATCCTGCGGATGGCCGCGGATCTGCTGGTCGCCCTCAGCCCGTTCGGCAAGGACATTCCGTACGGGGAACTCGCCCTGGTAGCGAAGAGCCTGGCCGAGACGGCGGAGCGGCGCGGTGACGACCATGCCGCGGGCCGTGCCCGGTTCGTCTGCGGCAACGCCGCGCTGCAGAATGCCCGGCTCGAACAGGCGGAACTGATGACCCGTCTCGCCACCGAGTCCTGCGAGCGAGCCGACGACCTGGTCATCCTGCGTCAGACGCTCAACGACCGCGGTCTCATCGCGCAGTTCCAGCACCGCTACGAGGACGCCGAACGGTGCTACGAGCAGGCGATCGACCTGGCGCGCGAACTCGGACACCGCTCCGGCGAAGAGGTGACCAGACTCAACGCGGCGCAGGCCGCGCTCCGCAGCGGCCGGGCCGAACAGGCACTGCTCGCCTGCGACGAGGCGCTGACCGCGCTGCACGAGGTCGAGGACCAGCACGGCATCGCCTACGCGCTGTACGTACGGGGGATGGCCCTGCACGAGCTGGGTCAGTACGCCGACGCCATCGCGAGCCACACGAAGTGCCTGGACATCTGCGAGGCCTGGCAGATCCGCGGCCAGGAGTCACAGGCCCGCTTCCGGCTCGCGGAGACCCTGCGGATCACGGGCCGGGGCGACGAGGCGCTGTGGGAGGCCGCGCGGGCACTGACGCTGTGCGAGCAGCGGGGCGCCGATCGGGACCGGGGCCTCGTCCTGCTCGTACTCGGGTGCACGCTGGCCGATCTCGGTGACCGGGAGGCGGCGCTGCTCAGGGCCCGGCAGGCACACACCGTCCTCAGCCGGCTGGGGCTGCCCGAGGCCGACCGCGCGGCGGACCTGGTCGAGTGCCTGGACACCGAGCGGTGACAGACCGTTCGACGTGCTCGCAAGGCCGTCATCCCCGCAGATCCGAGGGCGTATTCGGCGCCTATTCCACGTAGATCGCCGGTTGGCAGAGTCTCACTCGACAGCGAGAACGACGAGTGAAAGTAGACCTGACGATGCGATTCATCAGCCCCTCCGCCCTGCTCAGCACCTCCGTCGTCGCCGCCCTGGGGCCGGCGCTCCTCCTCACGGCCGTGGCCCAGCACGCCGAGCCCGCGAAGGGCTTGTCGACGGGCGTGCTGGCCGGCGACGTCGTCCTGGACCAGCCCCTCACCTATGACCTCGACGAGTGGAACAGCAAGGGCTGAACGGGCCGGTATGGACCGCCAGAGAGGGGCTGACGGCCCGGTACGACTCGAACGGACACAACGGGGAGCACATGAAGGGCAGCAGTTCCACTACGTTGGATCAGTCGGCGGTGGCCGACATCGTGCGCACCGCGCGGACGCGCCGCGGGGTGAGCCAGCGCGACCTGGCGGCGAGATCCGGGATCGGCCTGCGCACCCTCCGGGAGATCGAGCGCGGGCGGGTCAGGGACCCGCGGTCCGAGTCGCTGCGCAGACTCGCGACGGCCTTGCAGGAGCCGGAGCTGCTCACACGGGTGGGCGAGGCGCAGGACGGCGAATCCACCCTCTCCTACGAGGGCGAGCCGCTGGTCCTGCGGATTCTCGGCCGCCTCTCGGCGTCACGCGGTGCGTCCGAGCTGGCCACGGGAACCCCGAAACAGCAGTGGCTGCTCGGCCTGATGGCCCTCCAGCCCAACGGGGTCGTCGAGCGCGACGAGATCATCGACGTGCTGTGGGGCGACCGGCTTCCGGACTCCTTCGGGCAGTTGATCCACACCTACATCTCGCGCGTCCGGCTGATGCTGGAGGCGCACCACGTCCCGGGCACCGACCGCATGGCGGTCGTCCGGCGCGGGGGCGGCTACGAACTCCTGATCGACGACTACAGCCGTCTCGACATTCTGGCCTTCGACCGCCTCACGCGTGCGGCCGAGTGCGCGCGTGCCGACGACGACCCCGTGGCCGAGCGGGGCTTTCTCGGCGACTCGCTCCGGCTGTGGCGGGGGCGGCTGCTGGAAGGCATGCCCCCGGCGCTGCAGCAGCACCCGGTCGCCCTGGAGCGGTCACGCCGCCGTGTCACGGCCGCGCTCCGGCTCACCGACCTCGCCCTCTCGCAGGGGCAGTACGAGGAGGCGCTGGTCTGGCTGGGGCCGATCGCCCGCCATGAGCCGCTGCACGAGGGGTTGCACGCCCGCCTGGTCACCGCACTCGCCGGATCGGGCCGGCGGGCGGAGGCGCTCGAACTGTTCATCTCCGTCGACCGGCGGCTGCGCGAGGAGAGCGGCATCGGTCCAGGGGACGAACTGCGCAGCGCCCAGATGGCCGTACTGCGGGAGGAAACGGCCGCGGGCCTGCACCGGCCGTGAAGCGCGAGCCCGTGGGCGGCGCCCCCAGGTGGAGCTCACCGGCGTCGGCAAGTCCGTCCTGACCCCACCCGTCACGGCTGCGGCGGCACGGCGTCCCCCCACCGGTGGTCGTCGACGGCGCGGCCGGGAGCAGCCGGTTCGGCCCTTGCCGCCGTCCGCCCGGGTGAAGCCGCGCCGCTGAACAGGCAGGTTGCGCTGCCGGACTGGAGGGGCACCGGACTTCGGAGTGGGGCCGTTCGCCACGTTGTGGAAGCGGTGGGCGTCCTGGCACGGGAAGGGCAACGGCGTGAGGGGACGGCCGGTGGTCACCGTCGTCCCCTCACGCCGTATCAGGTGGTGCCTTGGCGGCGCCGCTCCGGTGCCCGTCCCCGCTCACGCGTCGCGGTTGCGCAGGACGAGCCAGCCGCCGACCGCCGCCACGGCGGCCCAGATCCCCATGATCACCAGTCCGGTCACCGGGCTGTACGGGGCCGCGGCATCGAGGTGGATCCGCAGGGCGTACTGGCCCGCGCGGTCCGGCAGGTACCAGGCCAGGTCGCGCAGTCCTGGGATCTCGGCGAGCACAGGGGAGACGAGGAAGAGGAACGGGACCAGGAACCCCATGGAGAGCATTTGGCTGCGAAGCATCGCGGTGATACCCATGCACATGACGGCCAACAGAGGGAAGTACAGCGCGCCGGCCACGATCGCCCGGACGGTGCCCTCGTCCCCGAACGCCGCACCGTTCTCGGCGAGCAGTTTCTGTGAGGCGAAGAAGGTGGCGACGGAGGCCACGACACCCGCGAGCAGGGCCAGGGCCGCTCCGGTGGTCAGCTTGGCGCCGTAGAAGAGTCCGCGCCGCGGCACGGTGGCCAGGGAGGTCTGGATCGAACCGGTGTTGTACTCGTTGCCGACGACCAGAACCGCGAAGGCGATCACCAGGACATGGGCGAAGAACATGCCGTAGTAGCCGAACTGCACGGGGTCGAAGTTCTCCCCGTCGGCCTCGGCCGCGCCGACCGAGCCGGACACGCCGGCACCGATGCCGACGAGCAGGAGGACCGCCAGGGGCAGCGCCCAGATGACCGAGCGAACCGAGCGGATCTTCGTCCACTCCGAGTAGAGAACCGCGTTGACAGACATGTTCAAGCCACCTCTCCCAGGGACCGTGCCACGTATTCCACCGAGCCGGAGGTCATGCGCATGAAGGCGTCTTCCAGTGAGTCCTCGACGTGGGACAGTCCCAGGACGGGGGTGCCCTCGTGAGCCGCGATCCGGCCGATCTCCGCGGCGTCGGCGCCGTACACTTCGAGGCCGCCGTTGTCGGCGGGCTCCACCCGGAGTCCCTTGCGGTCGAGGGCTCTCCGCAACCGCGCCGGCTCGCTGGTGCGGACCCGGACCCGGCTGCGGCCGTGCTCCTCGGCGAACTCGGCCATGGACACGTCGGCCAGGAGATTGCCCTTGCCGATGACGACCAGCCGGTCGGCGAGCAGTGCCATCTCCGTCATCAGGTGGCTGGAGACGAATACGGCCCGGCCCTGTGCGGCGAGGTCCTTCAGGAAGTTCCGCAACCACCGGATGCCCTCGGGATCCAAGCCGTTGACCGGCTCGTCGAGAATCAGCACCTGCGGGTCGCCGAGGAGGGCCGCCGCGATGCCCAGACGCTGGCGCATGCCGAGCGAGAACCCCCCGATGCGCCGCTTGGCGGCGGTGGCCAGACCGACCTGATCGAGCACCTCGTCGGCTCGGGAGTCGGCGATGCGGTTGGCACGCGCGATGCACAGCAGGTGGTCGCGAGCCGTGCGGCCGGGGTGAGCCGCGCCGGCGTCCAGGAGGGCGCCGACGTGCCGCAGCGGTTCCCCCAGCTCGGAGTAGGCCCGTCCGGAAAAGAGGACCCGGCCCTCGGCCGGACGGTCGAGGCCGAGGATCATCCGCATGGTGGTCGACTTGCCGGCGCCGTTCGGGCCGAGGAAGCCGGTGACCATGCCGGCCCGCACCTGGAAGACGAGCCCGTTCACCACGGTCTTGCCACTGTAGGCCTTGACCAGGCCCTGGACATCGATGGCGGGTGCGTCCTCCGGACACTGCGAGAATTTGCTGTCGCTGTTCATGTCCTCGAGTCAATCGTTTCGCTGCTCGCGGCGGATCCCCCGACGGCGGGAAACTCATCCCCCCCGGGAGGGAGACCACGAAGGATGGCGTCATGCAGTTGAAGATCTTCGCCGCCACCCTGCAGAGCGCCACGTACTCGCGCGCTCTGCATGTGCTGATCAGCGCGGCCGTGGGACCGTTGTGCGTCCTGGTCTACCCGGGCTTCTCGGAGTCACTGCCGCGGACCCTGGCCGCGTCGGCCGTGGTGCCGGTGCCCGTGCTGCTGCTCCTCGGCATGGTGCCGGCCGTACGGCACGTGGAGGGCGTGCAGGCAAGGCTGTTGCTGGTCCCGGCGGACGAGGGAGAGATCGGGCTTGCCCCGGCGCAGGGTCTGGCGTCGCGGTGGCGCACCAGTGTCTGGCTCGTCGCGCGGGTGTGGTGGGGGCTGCTCGTCGCGAGCACCCTCGCCCAACTGCTGTCGGTCACGGGGACGCTGGCGACCCTCCCGGCCGCCAAACGCAGCAGCACGGTCCTCGGCGTCGAGCTCGAGGGCGGTCACGACCGGATCTGGGTCCTGGCCTTCGTACCGCTGCTGCTACTGGTCATCGCCGGGGTCGTCGTCGGTGCGGGACAGGCCCAACTCGCTGTCGCGAAGCGGCTGCTGGGGCCGTCCACGGCCGAGCGGCTGGCCGACGCCGAGCGCCGGGCGGACGAGCTGCTGGCGCGCAACCGGCTCGCCGGGGAACTGCACGACTCGATCGGGCACGCCCTCACCGCGACCGTCCTGCAGGCCGGTGCGGCCCGTGAACTTATCGACACCGACCGCGACTTCGTGGTCCGCGCCCTGGCCGCCATCGAGGAGACCGGACGGCGTGCCATGGACGACCTGGAACGCACCCTGGGATACCTCAAGGAGGTGGAACAGCCGTCGGCCCGCAAGGCCCGGCCCACGCTCGAGGACATAGGGCAGCTGCTGGAGACCAGCCGGGCGGCCGGGGCCACCGTCAGGTCCCGTACCGCCGAGGACTTCACGCCCGTCCCGGGGGTGGTCTCCCGTGAGGCGTACCGCATCCTCCAGGAGGCGCTCACCAACGCGATGAAGCACGCGCCCGAATCACTCGTGGACGTCGTGGTGGAACTCACCGACGAACACGTCGAACTCTCGGTGACCAACACGATCGTGGAGGGCACCCGCCGGGCGCGCGGCACGGGCAAGGGGGTACGGAGCCTGCGTGAGAGGGCCACGCTCCTGGGCGGCCGGGCCACGGCCGGATCCGATTCCGGGCGCTGGATCGTCAGCGCTCGCCTACCCCTACGGTTGGAATCATGACCATGAAGACCATCTCCGTCCTGCTGGTCGACGACGAGGAACTCGTCCGGGCCGGCATGTCCGCCATCCTCGGCAACAGCCCCGACATCACCGTGGTCGGCGAGGCGTCCGACGGCTCCGAGGTCGTTCCACTGGTGCGTCAACTGTGTCCGGACGTGGTGGTGATGGATGTTCGCATGCCCGAGGTCGACGGCATCACCGCGACCCGCGAGCTGCTGGCGTCCGTACCGGAACCTCCGCGGGTTCTGGTGATCACCACGTTCGAGCACGACGACTACGTCTACGAGGCCCTCAAGGAGGGGGCCTCGGGTTTCCTTCTCAAGCGCTCCCGGCCGGCCGAGATCGTCCAGGCCGTGCGTACCGTGGCCACCGGGGACTCGGTGCTCTTCCCCGCAGTCCTGCGCTCACTGGTGTCGGGACGCCCCAGGCCGGACTCCCGCGGAGTGCTGGCCCGCGCCCAGCTCACCGACCGGGAGGCGGAGGTGCTGCGCCTGATGGCGCAGGGAATGTCCAACGCGGAGATCGCCGAGGCGCTGTTCCTGGGGGTGCAGACCGTCAAGACCCATGTGAGCAGCACCCTGGCCAAGCTGGGGGCGCGTGACCGTACCCAGGCGGTGGTGATCGCCTATGAGTCGGGGTTCATCGAGATCCGCTGAGACGGGAAATCAGCCGATGAGGTCCTTCAGCCGGGCCAGGACCGACGCCTCGCTCTCGCCGTCCCGCGGGACGGGGACGATCTGGAGGTGGGTCACGCCCGCCTCGCGATAGGCGTCCAGCCGGTCCTTCACATAGCTCTCCGTGCCACAGAGCGTGGTGGCCTCCAGGAGCGCGTCCGGGACGGCGGCCGCCGCCCCGGCCTTGTCGCCCGCCAGGAACAGCCGCTGGACCACCTCGGCCTCCTCCGAGAAGCCGTACCGGCTGACCAGGTCGTAGTAGTAGTTGTGGCCGGGCGCGCCCATGGCTCCGATGAACAGGGCCAACTGACCCCGGGCCAGTTCCCGTGCGCGGGTGGCGTCCGGGCCGATGGCCAGCAGTGCGCCGGCCGAGATCTGCAGGGGGCCGAGCCGCGGGTCGCGGGCGGCGGCGCCGGCACGGAGCGCCGACCCCCAGACCCGGTCGCACCATTCGGGGACGAAGAACATCGGCAGCCAGCCGTCGGCGGTCTCGGCCACCATCCGGACGTTCTTCGGGCCCAAGGCGGCGACCCACACCGGGACCGAGGAGCGGAGCGGCGGAGTGAGCAGCTTCATGGGGATGCCGAGGCCGCTTCCCCGTCCTTCGGGCAGCGGCAACTGTACGGAACTGCCGTGGTAGCTCACGGGCTTGTCGCGCGCCCAGAAGGCCCGCATGATCTCGATCGTCTCGCGGGTGCGGGCGACCGGAGACGAGAACGGCACCCCGTGGAGGCCCTCGACAACCTGGGGGCCCGAGGAGCCCAGTCCCAGGTGGCAGCGTCCGCCCGACAGCGCGTCGACGCCGGCGGCGGTCATGGCGAGCAGCGCCGGGGTGCGGCTGAAGACCGACAGGATGCCGGAGCCGATCCCGATCCGTTCGGTGCGGGCGGCGAGGAAGCCCATGAAGCTGGGGGCGTCGTAACCGTAGGCCTCGGGAACCCAGATGAGGTCGAGTCCTGCGCTTTCGAACTCGGCGACCTGTGCGGCCGCGCCGACGATGTCCCTGTCGTACCTGAGCTGCATGGAGATCTTCACGGTGACGGACTCCGATTTGGGGGAGGGGGCGGCGGGGCGGTGGCGGAGGCGGGTTCAGCGGTCGGAGGCCGGGGTGTCGAGGCGGGTGAGGGCGCCCTCGGCGATGAGCTCGCGCAGCCGGAACTTCTGGACCTTTCCGGAGGCGGTCATGGGCAGCGCGTCGACGACGAACCACTGCGTGGGGATCTTGTGGGGGGAGAGCTGCTCCCGGCATCGCCCGAGGAGCAGCGCGGGGTCCGGACCCGCGGGGTGTTCGGAGGAGGGCAGCAGGACGGCGGCCACGGCCTCGCCCCACAGGTCGTCCGGGACACCCACCACGACGGCGTCGCGGACACCGGGCAGCGTGCTGAGGAAGGTCTCGATCGGGCCGGGGGCGATGTTCTCCCCGCCCCGGATGACGATGTCGCTGAGCCGGCCCTCGATGCGGACGGCACCGGTGGCGTCCATCGACCCCAGGTCACCGGTGTGGACCCAGCCGTCCGGGTCCACCTTCTCCGCGGTGGCCTCGGGGTCGCCGTAGTAGGCGAGCAGTTGCTGGTAGCCGCGGGCGCAGATCTCGCCGGGGACGCCGAGCGGCTGCACGTGTCCCGTGTCCGGGTCGACGATCTTGCAGGCGACGTTCGGAAGCGGCCGTCCGACGGTGCTGGTCTTGTACTCGGCCGTGTCGTCGGGCCGGGTGAGGGTCACCACGGAGGCGAGTTCGGTCTGCCCGTAGAGGTTGAAGACAGTGGTCGAGAAGAGATCCTCGGTCTCCGCGATGAGCTGCGCGCGGACCGGGGCGGCGCCGGTGAGGACCGCGGACAGCCGGGCCGGTGCGTCGGTGGCGGCCCGTGCGACGTCGTTGAGCGCGGCCAGTACGGTCGGAACGCTCGTCAGCACCGCGCCGGGGGAGCGTCGCAGCACCTCGAAGAGGACCTTGGGCTCGAAGCGCTCCAGCAGGGTGAAGGTGCCCTTGCTCCACAGGGGGCCCAGGCAGGAGATGACGGCTCCGGCGGTGTGGAACATCGGCAGCGGCGAGACCACGGTCGCGCCCTCCGGGACCTCGAGGCCCTCGAAGGTCAGCCGGGCGACATTGACCACGGACCGGTGGGACAGCAGAACGGCCTTGGGGGCGCCGGTGGTGCCCGAGGTGAACTGGATCTGGGCAGGCAGGCCGGACTCGACGATCTCCTCCTGGGAGGGCAGGGGCGCACTCCCGCGCAGCGACTGCGGGTCGCCCAGCGAGAGGACGTGCCGCAGCCCGGGCAGGTCCGCCGCGACGGCGCGGGCCACTTCGCCCATGTCGTAGGCGCGGCTGTGGTCCGCGTGGATGAGCATCTGCGCCTCGGACGTGCGCAGGGCGTACGACAGTTCACCGGCGCGCAGCGCCGGGTTGAGCGTCACCAGGGTCACCCCGGCCAGTGCCGCCGCGTACTCGATCATCGGCCACTCCGGCACGTTCGGTGCCCACAGGGCGACCCGTGCGCCGCTGCCGACACGCTCGCGCATACCGGCGGCGATGCTCTCCGCCTCGGCGAGGAGCTGGGCGTAGGTCCAGCGGCGGGACGGGGAATGGTCGTCCGGGATCGCCTCCAGGGCGACCGTGTCGGGGCGTTCGCCGGCGACTGCTCGCAGCAGGGAGCCGACGGTGTGGGGGGAGAGCGGGAGGGTGGTGTCCGCGAGCCGGATCGACTCCGTGAGCGTGCTGTCGGCCAGGGTCCGTTCGGCGGACCGTGCGGTGATGGTACGCATGGTGACTCTCCTCGGCGGTGAGCGGCGGTGCTGTCCGGTGATGCTCAGAGCCAAGCCGGGGCGCCGCTTCGCCGGATCCCCCCGGCGGCTGGAAACGGCTCCCTCCCCGGAGGGAACGCGCAGATGGAGGCAGGTTCCCTACAGCTTCCGTCCAGCCCCGGACCGTCGGCCGACAGATAACGTGTGCCCGCTCGTGCCTGCTCGGAGGGCGCGTCGAAGGGGGAGCGGGATGCGGGTGGACATGACGGCGGACCGACGGCTCGGGTCGGCCGGCATACGGGTCCTCGATCTGTCGAGGCTGCTGCCGGGCGGGTTCGCCACGGTGCTGCTGGCCGACCTCGGCGCGGACGTGATCAAGGTGGAGAGCCCTGACGGAGGCGACTACGGCCGCCTGGTGGACCCCGCGACGTTCGCGGCGCTGAACCGCAACAAGCGGTCGGTCGTCCTCGATCTGCGGGATCCGGCGGGGCGGGAGACGCTGCTGCGGCTGGTCGAGCGCAGTGACGCGGTCGTGGAGAGCTACCGGCCCGGTGTCCTGACGGGCATGGGTGTCGGTTACGAGCGGCTGAGGGAGGTGAACCCGCGCGTGGTGCTCTGCTCGATCACCGGCTTCGGCCAGACCGGTCCGTACGCGGCCAGGCCCGGGCACGATCTCAACTTCCTGGCGCTGTCGGGATTCTTCGCGGTACCGCACCGTCCCGGGGAGTCCGTCGACCGGGTCGGGGTGCGGGTGGCCGACCTCGCGGGCGCGATGTACGCGGCCCTGTCCCTGGTGGTGGCGGTCGCCGCGGCCCAGGAGTGCGGCGAGGGCCAGCACCTGGACGTGTCGCTGCACGAGGCGGCGGCGAGCTGGGCGGGACCGCTCGCCCTTCCCCTGCTGGGGCTGGCCGACCCCGCAGACAGTCCGCTCGTCACCGGCGACAACGACGTGTTCACCGTGGCCGACGGCCGGCGGATCGCCTTCGCGAGCTTCGAGGACAAGTTCTGGCTGGTGTTCAGGAAGGCGTTCGCCGCGGAGTTCCCCGAACTCGACGACGACCAATACGACCGCAGGGCCGACCGCACCCGGGCCCGGAAGGAGGTCAGGGAGCTCCTCACGGCCGTCTTCGCCCGTCGTGATCTGGCGTGGTGGTGCGCCGAGCTCTCCCGGCTGGACCTCCCCTGGGCGCCGGTGTACGAGACGCCCGGCGAGTTCCTCGCGGACGAGCACGTCGCGGCCCGTGACCTGGTGGGTGTCCTGCCCGGCTCGGCGACCGCCGGCCCCTGTCGGCAGGTGAGGTTCCCGGTACGGTTCGGCGCTGGTCTCGACTCGCTGCGCGGCGCCGCTCCCGGGCACGGGGAGCACACCGCGGAGATCCTCGCGGAGCTGGAGCGATGAGCGCCCGGACGGGGCGGACGGGCGGCTTCGCCGAGAGCGCGGAGCAACGGGCGCTGCGCGGGGCCGTGGCCGACCTCGCCCGGGCGCGGGGGCGAGACCGTGGCCCTGGCCCGCGATCGCCGGAGGAGCTGTGGGCCGAGACCGGAGAGCTGGGGTACCTGGGGGTCAACCTGCCCGAGGAGTACGGCGGCGGGGGCTGCGGCATCACCGAGCTCTCCATCGTCATGGAGGAACTGGGCGCGGCCGGCGTCCCGCTGCTCATGCTCGTGGTGTCGCCCGCGATCTGCGGGACGGTCATCAGCCGCTTCGGTACACCGGAGCAGAAGCGGCGGCTGCTGCCGGGGCTCGCCGCCGGGACGTCCCGGATGGCCTTCGGCATCACGGAGCCGGACGCGGGATCCAACTCCCACCGGCTGACCACCACCGCGCGGCGCGACGGCTCGGACTGGCTGCTGACCGGCCGCAAGGTGTTCGTTTCCGGAGTGGACGAGTCCGACGCGACCCTGGTCGTGGGCCGTAGGGAGGACGAGCGCAGCGGCAAGCTGAAGCCATGCCTGTTCGTCGTCCCGCGCGACACCCCCGGCTTCGGCTTCCGGGAGATCGAGATGGAACTCAACGCGCCGGAACGGCAGTTCCAGCTGTTCCTCGACGATGTGCGGCTGCCCGCCGACGCGCTGGTCGGTCACGAGGACGCCGGCCTCCAGCAACTGTTCGCGGGCCTGAATCCCGAGCGGATCATGATCGCCGCCTTCGCGGTGGGCATGGGCCGGTACGCCGTGGCGAAGGCGGTCGACTACGCCCGAACCCGCCGGGTGTGGTCGGCGCCGATCGGTGCGCACCAGGCGGTGGCGCATCCGCTCGCGCGCATCCACATCGAGCTGGAGCTGGCCCGGCTGATGACGCGCAAGGCCGCCGAACTGTACGACAGCGGCGACGACATGGCCGCGGGCGAGGCCGCGAACATGGCGAAGTACGCTGCCGCGGAGGCGGGCGTTCATGCCGTCGACCAGGCGATCCACACTCTGGGCGGCAACGGCCTCACCTCCGAGTACGGCCTGGCATCGCTGCTGACGCTCTCCAGGGTGGCCCGGATCGCTCCGGTCAGTCGGGAGATGATCCTCAATTTCGTCTCCCACCACACGCTGGGGCTGCCGAAGTCCTACTGATCCGCCGGGTGTTCCCGTCCTCCTGTGTGAGTGGAGG
>NZ_JBLRVZ010000016.1:30730-32168 GCF_048159505.1 Streptomyces sp. T028 | reverse complement strand
CACGGCGCAGCTCCGGGTCAGCGTGCCAGCCGCAGGCCGGCGCCCCGGGCCAGCGCGCGCTCGTACACCGCGCCGGCCACCGCGATGTCCTGCACACCCATGCCGAACGGGTTGATCACCACCCGTTCGTGCTCCGCGACGGTCCGGCGGTAGCCGCCCGCGAAGAGGGTGGGCAGTGCGGAGTCAACCGCGCGGCCGCCCTCGGGGGCGTCGGTCCCGGGGCCGCTGACCCGGCCCGCGCGTGCGAGGACACCCAGCAGGCGGTGGTCGTCGTCGACGACGAGTTTCCAGTCGTCGACGAACAGATGGTCGCAGCCCAGCAGGAGGCTCTCCGCCGCGTCGTCCAGCGACACGTTGACGAAGGTCCCGCCGGCCGGGACCCAGTCCAGTTCGACGTACGCCTCGGTCGTGGTGGTCACCGCGATGGTCAGCTGGGCCCGCTCGACCGCTTCGCGGGCGTCCTCCACCACGGTCACCGCAGTCGCGGGGTCGGCCGCGCGCCAGGTGGCGGCGAGCTTCCCGGCCCGTGCGGCGTCCCGGTCGAAGAGGAACAGCTCCTCGAGGCCGGGGCAGGCGGCGGCGAGCAGCTCATGGTGGACCTCGGCCTGCCGGCCGCAGCCGAGGAAGGCCACCCGCGTGACCCTCGCCAGATCCCGCACGGCCCGTACCGCGGCGATCGAGACGCCCGCGGTGCGCAGTGCGCTGATCCGGCCGCCCTCCATGACGCAGACGGGCCGCGCGGTCTCGCGGTCGTTGAGCACGATCAGCCCCGCGGCACGTGGCTGTCCGAGCAGCCGGTTGCCGAGCGACGCATTGATGATCTTGCAGCCGTAGCTGTCGCCCGACCAGGCCGGGAGGATGAGACTGCGGGCGGAGGCGCCGGAGCGGGTGGTCCACCGCAGAGCGGCCTCCGGGGAGAGGCCGGCCTCCTTGCGTTCGTAGGCCAGCAGCGTCTCGTGGGCGAGATCGACGATCGGCAGCTCCGCGGACAGCCGTTCCACATCGGTGCTGTCGAGATAGGTGAGAGGGGGATCGGGGTGTCCGGTCATCGGTTTGCCTTCGGCTCGGAGTGGACGTGGTTCAGCAGGGTCAGTGCGGCGCGGATCTCCTCGTCGGGATCCGGCGTGCCGACGGCCCGTGTCCCGCGCAGCTGCGGGTACTTCCCACCGCTGTCCGGGCAGACGCACGCGATCTCCCGCAGCGAGGGGTCCAGGCGGGCCCGGACGACCGCGGCCAGCACCGTCGCGCCGCTGCTGCCGCCGAGCGAGATCCCGGTCCGGCGCAGCACCAGGGCGCAGGCCGTCGCGGCCGCCGAGTCCCGGATGCGTACGACGTGGTCCCAGTGGTGCGGCTCGACGAACCCGGAGACCTGCCCGGAACCAAAACCCATCAGCTTCAGGGGCCGCTCGGCGGGTGCCCCGCCGAGCGCCGACGAGCC
>NZ_JBLRVZ010000016.1:0-30720 GCF_048159505.1 Streptomyces sp. T028 | reverse complement strand
GGGGGGGGGCCCCCCCCGCGCCCCGACGAGCCCACGGCGTCGACCGCGATGATCCGGGTCTCCGGCAGGTTGTTCCGGAAGTACCTGGCGATGCCGGCCAGCGTGCCTCCGGTCGAGACGGCCACGGCGACGGCGTCGAACCGGCCGCCGGGCGCGCCCTTCACCAACTCGGTGGCGGTCTGCCACTCGTGCACCCCAGGGTTGGCGGGACACTCGTACTGATTGGTCCACACGGCGGCGGGGTCCGCCGCAAGGATCTCGCGTACGGCCCGCAGCCGTGCGCCGAGCGTCCGGCCGCCCGGGACCTCGTGCACCGTCACCACGTCCGCCCCGAACGCGGTCATCCGCTCGGCGCTGCCGCGGGGCGTGCTGGGCTCGATGACCAGCGTGCAGTCGTAACCGCGCTCTGCGCACAGGCCGGCGAGCGCCACCCCGAGATTGCCGGAGGTCGACTCGACCACGCGCATGCCCGGCCGCAGTGCCCCGGCCGCCTCCAGCGACGACAGCAGGGCCTCGGCCGTGCGGGCCTTGATGGAGCCGAAGCGGTTCTCGGCCTCCAGCTTGAGCCAGATCCGTACGGTCCGGTCGCCGACCGGGACCCGGACGGGGCGCAGGGGCGTGTCTCCGATCACGGCGGAGGAATCCGCGGGAACCACAAGAGCTCTGGGTTCCGTCACGGCGCCCAGTCCTCGAGGCTGTCGGCGCGGGCCGCCGGCTGCTGCCGTACGGGAGGGACGGTTCGGTGCGGGCCGATGTCCGCGAGGTCGTAGCCGGCCGGGTAGCCCGGGTACGTTCGGGCGGTCGGCCGGGTCATGAGCCGCGCCATCAGCTTCGGGGCGAGCCGCTCGGCGCGGGCGTGACCGCGCAGCCCCGCGTGGTTGAGGGTCCGGGCCCACAGGGGCGGCCTGCGCATGTCGAGGGCGTCCAGCGCGGGGCCGTCGAGGCGGCACGGCAGGGTGGCGGACACCAGGTCCCGGACCGGGCGCCGGTACCAGGACGCGTAGAGGTCGATGATGGCGTTGCCGACGCGGCGGTTGCTCGCGGCCCTGCGGAAGTGGGCCTGCTCGTACTCCCGGTTCAACTCCTCGAAGGTCGCGTAGTCGGTGGGGATCTCACGGATGTTCATCCGTTTGCCGACATTGGCGAAGAAGTAGAAGGCGGCGAGCCGCTCGGTCTCACTGGTTCGGCGCCAGGCCCAGCGGTCGATCCAGCGCACGGGCTCGAAGACGAACGTCGACAGGACGTAGAGCATGTCCTCGTTCGCGATGTCGAACCTGCGGTGGGCGGTGTTGATCTGCCGCAGCGCCTGACGTCCGCGCTCGGAGTCGTATCCGGTGCGGACCAGCTCGCCGAGGAGGATGCGGGTGTCGTCGTAGCGTTTCTGCCCCCGCAGCGCGAACTCGCCCGTGCCGTCCAGCACGCCGGAGATGGCGGGCACACAGCAGGTGCGCCAGATGGCGACTTCGAGTCCTCGGCCGTAGTCCCAGGGGAACTCGCGGTCGGAGGACATGCGATGGATCTCCTCGTGGTCCGCTTTCGGATCGAGGGTTTCAAGGTGTCTGAGTGTCGCGTAACGGTCTCGCATCCGTACCCCGTTCACGGTGAGAAGTCGGCTACAGCGGAGTGGACCCGGTGGCTCTGGTGACCTCGGGCCGGGTGGGGTCGAAGCGCAAGGTCTCGAAACGCCACTGCAGCTGGCCGGTCAGCCAGCTGCGCAGCCCGGCGATGTGCCGCTCCAGTCGGCCCGTCGGCAACAGGACGCGCAGCTCGGGCGTGAGCCGGTCCGCGAACGAGGCGCTGAGCTCGGTGAACCGGTCGAAGCGGCCCTGGATCATCACGCCCACCGCATCGGCGGAGGTCTGCAGATCGGTGCCCTGTGCGTGCTGGTGGACCAGGACGAGGTTGTGCGGGTCGCCCAGCAGCGCCTCCTTCTCGCAGGAGAAGAGGTCGTTGGTCCACAGGTCGGCGTCGGACAGCGCCGCGTTCATCTCGGCGAACTCCGGCAGCCCGTAGATCTCCTCGGGCACCTCGGTGTGCGTGGTGACCTCGATGAGGTCGAGGTAGGGCATGAGGGCCCGGCCGCGCATGGCGATGTACTCGTCGAGGTCCGGTACCCGTCCGGTGAGCCGGTTCTCCGACTCCCAGACGCACGTCTCGAAGAAGGCCCCGATGTGCCCGGCGAGCCGGGCCCGCCAGGTGGGGGAGGTGAGGGGAACCGTGCGGCGCCACAGCTCCGCGTAGGCCGGCCGGAACGCCGCGGTGACCGAGTGGGCCGGTGCGGGTGCGGCCGCGTCGTCGACGGAGCCGTCGGCGGTGAACCAGCTGAGCACCTCGTCGCACACCTCGCGCAGCCGCGCCGGGTCGGTGCCGAGCGAGGTTTCGTCGAACTGGTCGTCGAGCACCAGCATGGTGCTGATCCAGTCGGTCACCAGCTGGAGTTCGGACGCTTCCGCGTGCGGATAGGCACGGCCCATCAGGGTGCCGAGCAGGGAGCGCTCGTGATGGCGGCGCGCCGCCTCGTCGGGGGCCAGGCCGTGGCGCGCCACGAACGCGCGCGTGCCCGCTTCCGCCTGTTCGGCGTGGGGGCTGAGCTCGGGAGGGAATTCCACATGGATGTGAGGCATGCGCAGGGGCACGGTGTCACCCGTCGTTCGGTGAGGAGGGATGCAGGTGGCAGGGGAGGGGGCGCACGCGGGAGCCGTGGCTCACCGGGGCAGCTGGAGCGACTTGACCTCCTGGAACTCCTGGATGCCGTGGCGGCCCAGCTCGCGTCCGATGCCCGACTGCTTGTAGCCGCCGAAGGGCGCGGCGGCGTTGAACCCGGCGTCGTTGATGTCGACCTGGCCGACGCGCAGCCGGCGGGCCACGGAGACAGCCCGGTCGGTGTCGGCCGACCAGACGGTGGCCGCGAGGCCGTACTGGGACTGGTTGGCCAGGGACACGGCGTCCTCGTCGTCGTCGAACGCCATGACGGCCAGAACGGGGCCGAAGATCTCCTCCCGGGCCAGTGCGGAGGACGGGTTCACATCGGTCCAGACGCTCGGCGCCACGAAGTGCCCGGCGTGCAGCGGACGGGCCGCGGGATCGGGGCCGGTCACCCGGCGCGCGCCGTCGGCGGCGGCCCGTGCCAGATGGCCGAGGACGCGTTCGCGCTGCTGCGCGGAGACGAGCGGCCCCAGCAGGCACGCCGGGTCCTCGGGATCGCCCGGAACGTGCGCGGCGACGACCGAGTGGACCACATCGAGCGCCTCGTCCAGCCGGTGCCGCGGTACGAGCAGCCGGGTGCGGGCGGAGCACGTCTGCCCGGCGTTGTGCAGGGCGCTTCTGACGCCGTCCTCGACCGCCTTTTCCAGGTCGGCGTCGGACAGGACGAGGGTCGCGGACTTGCCTCCCAACTCCAGGCAGGTTCGCTTGACCGTGGGGGCAGCCGCCGCGGCGATGCGCCGGCCGGCCTCCAGCGAACCGGTGAACGACACCAGGTCGACACCGTCGTCGCCGGCGAGCGCGGCGCCCGCCGTTTTCCCTCGGCCGGGCACGAGATTGAAGACCCCGGGGGGAAGGCCGATGCCGTCGATCAGCTCGGCCAATGCGTAGGCGGACAGCGGGGCGAGTTCGCTCGGCTTGAGCACCAGCGTGCAGCCCGCCGCGATAGCCGCGCCGACCTTGGCGACCGTCTGGTGGAGGGGATAGTTCCAGGGAGTGATGGCGGCGACCACACCGACCGGTTCCCGCACCACGAGGGAGTGCCCGATCCGCTCCTCCGCCGTGGCCGCGGAGAGCGCGTCGATGAAACCGTCGAGCACCCTGACCGGCAGGCCCACCTGGACGCGCCGGGAGAACGTGATCGGTGAGCCCATCTCGCGGGTGACCGTCCGGGCCAGCTCCTCCTGGGACTTCGTCAGCGCGTCACGCAGGGCGGACAGTGCCGCGATCCTCTGCGCCGGGCCCGTCGTGGACCAGTCGGGCAGGGCGGAGCGGGCCGCGTCGACCGCGTACCAGACGTCCTCGCTGCCGCAGTCGGGAACCTCGGCGACGACCTGCCCGGTCGCCGGGTTCTCGACGGCGATGGTCCCGACGGCCCGCGGCGCGGTCCATCGGCCACCGAGATAGACCGACCGCAGTGGCAATGAATTCATGGACAGGTCTCTTTCGGCAGGATCGGATGCATCAGGAATCCGTCCGGCGAGTGGGTACCGGACAGATGAATTCCCGGAGTGATTGCGTCCCACTGTACGGATCGTCCGCCGTGCCGACTGGATGAACTCTGTACGGGAAACTGCCGCCCATAAAGGGTGATGACGTCCCGAGGGAAAGGGGTTACAGTGCGGGGCTTGAAATGCCGTGGCGCGGAACGGGCCCGGTCATGGGAAAGACACTCTCAGGGAGAAGACAACCAGTGATCCCCGCACCCGTACGTGCCGTGAAATCCGTCGGCCGCTGGCTCCGCCGGCCCCGTCCGGTGGCGCATCCCCGGCTGCGCCTGGTCTGTCTGCCGCACGGCGGTGGCACCGCGGGCGCCTACTACGGCTGGACGGCCTCGCTGCCGGCCGACGTGGAGCTGGTCGCCGTGCAGTACCCCGGCCGGCAGGACCGTATCGGCGAACCGTGCCCGCAAAACATGGGCGAACTGGCCGACGGTGTCGCGCAGGCTCTGCTGCCGCTGCTTGACCGGCCCGTAGCGCTTTTCGGACACAGCATGGGAGCGGCCCTGGCGTACGAGGTCACGCTGCGCCTGGAGACTCTGTACCGGGCCAGGCCGCGGCAGTTGTTCGTCTCGGGCCACGTCTCCCCGACGCGCCCCAGGAACGGCCGGGCCCTGGATCTGCGGGACGACGCGGAGATGCTGGCGGGTCTCTTGGAGCTGGGTGGCATGGACGAGGCGGTGACCGCGGACCCGGAACTGCTGGCGCTGGTGATGCCCTCCTTCCGCGCCGATCTGCGGCTGATCGAGGCCTACCGGCCCCGCGGCGCGCGGCCGGTGACGGTTCCCGTGACGGCCTACACGGGTGACGCGGATCCCGGCGTGCCGGTGCCGGACGTCGCCGCGTGGGCCGAGCTGGCCGTCGGCGAATTCGATGTGCGTGTCTTTCCCGGAGGGCACTTCTATCTGGTGGACCAGGAAGCGGAGGTCGTCTCGGATATTTCCGAACGCCTTGCTGTGGTTCGCTGAGCTGATATCTTCCGGATGGACGACGCCCCAACGATCGTCAAGGCATTTTCCATTCGGTGCCCAGGTCCGCGTCGTCGCGTTCGCAGCCGTTCTGCCCGGCTTTTCTTGTCTCGATGTGCGGCACGCTCATGCCGGACGGCGACGTGCCCGGAACCGGTGGATTCGAAATGTGTCAGAGGAGTCCTTTCAATGATGAATGACGATGATGTGGCGATCCGCGTCCGCGAGATCATGGTTGAGGCCCTGGATCTCCGGCTGAACCCGGAGGACATCGATCCCGGTGTGTCGTTGTACTCGCCGGTAATCCAGCTCGACTCGCTCAACCTGCTCCAGCTCCTTCTCGCTGTGGAGGCCGAGTTCGGCGGCCAGATCGAGGACGAGGACGTCATGGAGGCCGACCTCGAGAACGTCGGTGACGTCATCGAACTCGTCCGCCGGCACGTCGGCGCGCTTCGGACGGGGACCGCGGCATGAGAACGTCGCGCCATCGGTTCCTGCTCGATGAGGAGGACGTCCCGACCCACTGGTACAACATCCTCGCCGATCTCGACGTACCGTCATCCGAAGTGCGCCGTGCCCGGTCGGCCGCGGAACCGGCGGCCGACGCCAGGCATGCGGCGCCCAATCTCCCGCTGTCGATGTACCGGGCCAGTGTCGGCGCCGAGCGGCACGTGAAGATCCCGGACCCGGTGCGCGAGCAGTACCAGCGGTTTCGTCCCACCCCGCTGATCCGGGCCCACCGTCTGGAGCAGGCACTCGACACCCCCGCCCACATCTACTACAAGTACGAGGGCGCCAACGCCTCGGGCAGCCACAAGCTCAATTCCGCCCTGGCCCAGGCCTATTACTACAAGCAGGCAGGCGTCCAGGAGATCACCACCGGCACCGGGGCCGGGCAGTGGGGCACCGCCCTGTCGATGGCCTGCCACGCGCTGGACCTGGCCTGCACCGTCTTCATGGTGCGCTGCAGCCATGCGCAGAAGCCGTACCGCCGGGTGATCATGGAACTGAACGGCGCCCGCGTCATCCCCAGCCCCAGCGGCACGACCGAGGCCGGACGTGCCCTGCTCGCGGCCTCGCCCGAAACCGACGGCAGCGTGGCGATCGCCAACGCCGAGGCCCTTGAACACGCCCAGACGGTGGACCGGGGCGCGTTCGCGGTCGGCAGCGGCGAGAACCACGTCCTGCTCCACCAGACCGTCATCGGCGAAGAGGCCCTGCGCCAGATGGAACTCGCCGGGGAGTTCCCCGACGTCATCATCGGCGCCATGGGGGCCGGCAGCAACTTCGCGGGCCTGGCGTTCCCGTTCCACCGGGAGAAGCTCCGCACCGGAGCCACCACCCGGCTCGTGGCGGTGGAGCCCGAGGCATGCCCCAAGATGACGCGCGGCCGCTACGCCTGGGACTACAACGACTTCTCGGGCACGACACCCATGACGAAGATGTACACGCTGGGCCACACCTTCGTCGCCCCCGGCGTGCACGCCGGGGGCCTGCGCTACCACGGCGCGGCGCCCCTGGTCAGTGCCCTGTACGCGCGCGGTCTGATGGAGGCCGTTGCCTACGGACAGAAGGAGGTGTTCGAGGCGGGTGCGTTCTTCGCGCGCGCCGAGAACCTCGTTCCCGCACCCGAGTCGGCACACGCCGTCAAAGGTGCCATCGACGAGGCCGTCCGGGCCCGGGAGGAGAGCCGTCCGCGCGTCATCCTCTTCAACGTCAGTGGCCACGGCCTGCTCGACCTCTCCGCCTACGACCAGTACCTGGCGGGCAAGCTCGAGGACCACCCCGTCTCCGACAGCCGTATCGCCGCGTCGCTTGCCGCCCTGCCGGACGTCGAACCCGTCGGCAGCCGCTCATGAACCTCACCCCGACCGAGGAGCAGACGGCGCTCGCCGGGCGACTGCGCACCCTCGGAGCCTCCGCCCTGGGCGCCGACATCGAGACACGCGACCGCACCCAGCGGCTCCAGCCCGGCGACTGGCAGCGCTGCGCGGACGCCGGTGTCCTCTCACTCCCCGTGCCGAAAGAGTACGGAGGACTCGGTCTGTCCGCGCTGACCTGCGCGATCGCCCTTGAGGGCCTGGGCGCCGGCTGCAGGGACAACGGGCTGATGATCGCGCTCGGCGCGCACATCTGGGCGGTCGAGCTGCCCCTTGCCGAATTCGGCTCCCCGGAACAGAAGCAGCGCTATCTGCCCGCCCTGTGCGACGGCCGGATGGTGGGCGCCCACGCGATCACCGAGGCCGGAGCCGGGTCGGACGCCCTCTCTCTGACCGCCACCGCTCGCAGGGAAGGGGACACGTACGTCCTGGACGGCGTCAAGCGGTTCGTCACCAACGCCCCCGTCGCCGACGTGTTCATCGTCTACGCCACCGTCAATCCCGCACTGGGGTTCACCGGCGTCACCGCCTTCCTGGTGGACCGGGACCAGGAGGGACTGACGGTCGAGACCCGGTTCGAGAAGGCCGGACTGCGTACCGCGCCCTGGGGCGAGATCACCCTCCGCGACTGCCGCGTCCCGCTCTCCGCGCGGCTCGGGGCCGAGAAGCAGGGATCGCGGATCCTCTCCCGGACCATGGCCTGGGAGCGGGCGCTCATCCTGGCGCCACTGCTCGGCACGATGAGCCGTCAGATCGACGAATGCATCCGACACGCCAGGGGTCGGGAGCAGTTCGGGCGGAACATCGGCCGGTTCCAGTCGGTGGCCAACAGGATCGTCGACATGCAGATCCGGCTGGAGGAAGCCAGGCTGCTGACCCATCGCGCCGCCTGGGACCTGGCGCAGGGTACCTCCTCGTACTTCGCGGAGGCGGCGCAGCTGCGCACCAGCGAATCGGCCGTCGAGACCTTCCTCGACGCCCTGCAGGTGTACGGCGGACTCGGCTACACGACCAGCACGGACATCGAACGGAATCTGCGCGACGCGCTCGGTACCCGGATCTCCTCCGGCACCTCCGACATGCAGCGGCTCGTGATGGCGGACAAGCTCGGCCTCACGTCCCGTACGCGCGACACGACCACGACGGGCCCGCACGGTGCCCCGAGCACCGCGGGAGGACGCCATGCGTACGCTCGATGAGCTCCTGACCCGGGCCGCGGCCGAACGGCCGACGGCCGAGGCGGTCCGTCACCGGGGCGCCGTGACCGACTACGCCGAGCTGGACCGGGCCGTGAGCGCCCTCGCCGCGACGCTGCGCGAGGCGGGCGTGGGTCCCGGCGACCGGGTGGCGCTGTGGATGGCCAAGTCGACCGAGACGGTCGTGGCCCTCCATGCGGTCCTCAAGTGCGGGGCCGCCTATGTGCCGGTGGACCCGGCTGTGCCGGCCGCCCGCGCCGCCTACATCGTCGAGGACTGCGCCGTACGCTGCCTGATCGCCGACGAGGCGCGGCTCGCCCTGCTGGAGGGACGTGGCCTGCCTGCCGGTCTGCGGACCGCCGTGGTGCTCGGCGAGGCGCACGCCACCGGGACGGATCCGGCCGACGCGGGCGGCATCCGGCGGATCGGCTGGGACGAGGCCGTCCGGCGGGCCGTGCCCGACGGGTTCGCACCCCCGGCCGTGGGCCCCGACGACCTGGCCTACGTTCTCTACACGTCGGGATCCACCGGCACGCCCAAGGGCGTCATGCTCTCCCACCGCAACGCCCTGGCGTTTGTGGACTGGGCGGTGGCCGAGTTCGGGCTGACGCCGGACGACCGCCTGTCGTCGCACGCCCCGGTCCACTTCGACCTGTCAGTCTTCGACGTCTTCGCCGCCATGAGCGCCGGAGCCTGCCTCGTCCTGGTGCCGGAGAACCAGAAGGCCCTGGGAGCGGCGCTGAACCGGCTGGTCGCCGAGGAGGGGATCACCGTCTGGTACTCGGTGCCGGGCGCCCTGATCAGAATGCTCGACGCGAAGAACCGCGCGCTGCTGGAAACCTCCCCGCTCAGGACGGTGCTCTTCGCGGGCGAGCCTTTCGCGCTCAAGCACCTGAGGCGGCTGAGACAAGCACTGCCGGAGGCGGACCTCCACAACCTCTACGGGCCGACGGAGACGAACGTCTGCACCCACCACAAGGTGACGGACGCGGACCTGGCACCGGACCGTACCGGACCGCCGCCCATCGGCCGGCCCTGCCCCTACGCCGAGGCCCTGCTCCTCGACTCCGACGGCCGGGTGGTTCCCGACGTGCCGGGTGCGGAGGGCGAACTCTGCGTCGCCGGCGACTCGGTGATGCTCGGCTACTGGGGGCACGACCCGGTGGACACCCCGGCCGGGGTGCCGCGGACCCATCGCACGGGGGACATCGTCGTGTCGCGGGGCGAACTCGGCTACACGTACCTCGGACGTCGCGACCACATGGTCAAGATACGGGGATACCGGGTCGAGCCCGCGGAGATCGAGGCCGTTGTGATGGCACTGCCGTCCGTGCACGAGGCGGTCTGCGTCGCGCTCCCGGACGCCGACGGCGGCGGCGTACTGGAGGTGTACGTGGTACCCCGCGAGGGAGCGGCGCCGGACGTCGCGGAGCTGCGCGGGCACTGCCTCGACGCGCTGCCCCGCTACATGGTGCCCACGGCGTTCCACCTGGTCGACGGGTTCCCCAGGACCTCCACCGGCAAGACCGACCGTAGGGCCCTGGCCGCCCGTCCGGTCCGGGAGGCTGCATGACCGCGCAGGTGCTGACGCTTCGCCGGCCGAGCCGGGTGCTGGGCCGGGACAAGGGAGTCAACGTCGTCCTTCCCGGCGGCTACCGCGAGCACGGTCCGCCGCATCCGGTCCTCTACCTGCTGCACGGCTACGGAGGCGGCAAGGACACCTGGCTGGCGAACACCCGTCTGGTCGATCTGCTCCGGGAGCGCCGGACGGTCGTCGTCCTGCCGCAGAGCGGCCGCCGCTGGTTCATCAACGACCACGCCGGCTTGAGGTACGAGGACCATTTCGTGCAGGAGCTCGTACCGGCGATCGACGAGCGGTTCAACACCCTCGCCCACCGTTCGGGGCGTGCCGTCGGAGGCTTCTCGATGGGCGGCGCCACCGCGCTGTATCTGGGGCTGCGTCACCGCGGGCTCTTCGGCGCGGTGGCCTCGCACGCCGGCGCCTTCGAGGCTCCGCTGCGTGTCGGCGACCCGTACGCCCGCTTCCGCGCGGACTCCGGTTTCGTGATGCCGTCGGTGGACAGCCACGAGCGGGTCTGGGGCCCGCCGGGGAGCGAGACCCGGCGCCGCTACGACCCGTATCGCCTGATCGCGCAGGGTGACGCGACGTCCACGCCGGCCCTGTACTTCGACATCGGGACGGAGGACCACGAGCGCATGCGGGCCATGAACCACCGGGTGCGGGACGCCCTGCTCGCGCGGGGCGACCAGGTGGAGTACCACGAGCGGCCGGGCGGCCACGACTGGCGGTTCGTCGACCACGCGCTGCCTTCGTCACTGGACTTCGTCGAACGTCGGCTGGAGGGCACCACGGAAAGGGGCTCCGTCGCGCATGGACGCATCTGAACCCCGGCAGCCGTCGCTGCTGGTGGACCGGCCTGCCCCCGGCGTCGTGGTCGCCACCCTGAACCGGCCCGCCCGCAGGAACGCCCTCGACGAGGACCTGTTCGCGCGGCTGACCCTGCTGTGCGCCGAGCTGCGCGTGGACACGTCGGTGCGGGTGCTTGTGCTGAGTGGGGCGGGCGGCACGTTCTGCGCCGGCTATGACATCGGAGAGGTGGACCGGATCGCCGGCCTGCCGCCCCTGGAGCTGCTGGCCCTGCTGCACCGTCAGGCGGCGGCGATCACCGGGCTGCGGGACCTGCCGCAGGCGGTGATCGCCGCGGTCGACGGCACCGCGATCGGCGCCGGACTCTCCCTCGCGCTCGCCGCCGACATCCGGCTGGCGGACCCCGGGGCCCGGTTCCGGGCCTCCTTCGTGAAGATGGGCCTGTCAGGCGGTGACATGGGCGCGTCGTGGCTGCTGCCGAGGCTCACTGGCCTGGGTTTCGCCTCCGAGATGCTGCTGACCGGCCGGTACGTGACCGCACGGGAGGCTGTCGAGCGAGGGCTGGCCAACCGGCTGACCGACCCCGGCCGGCTGCGGGAGGCCGCCCTGGCGCTGGCCGCGGAGATCGCGGCCAACAGCCCGGTCTCGGTCTCCCTCACCAAGCGGGTACTGCAGAGCAACACCGACGCCCCCTCGCTCGCGGTCGCCCTGGAGCGGGAGGCCCCCGCACAGGTCCTGGCTGCCCACTCGCCAGACGTGCGCGAAGCAGTGGCGGCGTTCCGGTCCCGCCGGGAGCCCCGCTTCGACGGCGCCCCCGAAGTACCGGACCACTCGAGCGAACCGGGCAATTGAGCGAACGGGCAATTGAGCACCGCTCCATCGGAAGGAATCATCATGAGCAGTGTCGACACGGCACATACCGCATCCACCGCGACCGGCGTGCACGGCGCGTGGGAGCCCCGGACCATCAGGCCGGCCGACGTCGGCGTGTCCGCGAGCCCCGAGGGACTCCAGGAGTTCCTGGGCGGCACGGACATCGCCCGGCTCCTCATCGAGGAACGGGCCGTCGTCTTCCGCGGATTCGGCGTCTCCACCGGCACCTACGACGGCGTGGCCGACCTCCTGCTGCCCGACCGGCTGGCCTACGTCCACGGCAACTCGCCGCGCACCAAGGTCGGCCGCAACCTCTACACGTCGACCGAGTACCCGGCGGAGTTCGAGATCTCGATGCACAACGAGATGTCCTACGCCCACGCGTGGCCGTCGAGGATCCTCTTCTTCTGCGACGTGGCGGCGGCCACCGGCGGGGCCACCCCGGTGGTCGACGGCCGGCTCTGGCTCGAGTCCATCGACCCCGAGGTCCGGGCGGCCTTCGCGGCCGGCGTCCGGTACACGCAGAACCTGCACGACGGCATGGGCTTCGGCAAGAGCTGGCAGGCGACGTTCGAGACCGAGGACCGCGCCACGGTCGAGGCATTCCTCGACGGGGCCGAGGCCGAATGGAGCTGGCAGCCGGACGGCACGCTGCGGGTGACCCAGCTGCGCCGGGCGACGCTGGAGCACCCCGTCACCGGCACCGAGGTGTGGTTCAACCAGGCCGACCAGTGGCATGTCGCCGGACTGGGCGAGGACGCGGCCGCACTGGCAGAGATCGTGTCCGAGGACGAGCTGCCGCAGAACGCCTTCTTCGCGGACGGCGGTCCCATTCCGGCCGAGTACATCAGGCACGTCCAGGAGGTGGGCATGCGGAAGGCGGTGAACGTCGACTGGGAGGTCGGCGACCTGCTGTTCGTCGACAACGTCTCGGTGGCGCACGGCCGCCGGGCCTTCACCGGGACGCGCAGGATCCTGGTGGCGATGTCATAGGCGCACGCCTTCCCCGCCGCGGCGCGCAGCGCCGACGCCCTGGGGCCGGCCGATCCGGCCGGCCCCAGGGCGTTCTGTGTGTCTGCCTCAGATCGCGTGGCCGGTGCCTGCCCACCGGTCGAGGGACTCCAGGAATGCCCGCACATCGTCCGCGGGCCGGCCCGACGCCGAGAAGAGGCGCCGGGGAAGTCCGTCGACGAGACCGCGCAGGGTCTCCTCCGTCTCCCGCACCACGGCGGAGAAGTCGAGTCGGAGCAGCTTCGCCACCGCACCCAGGGTGCTCCGCGGGCCGGCGCCCAGGACCTGGCCGACGCGCTGCCCCTCGGTGACCGGGGCGTTCCCGTCCCGGTCGACGAAGACGAGCAGGTCGATGGGCAGCGGCTCCCCCGGCAGGGGCCCGTCCGAAGGGCGGACCGGGAAGAAGTAGTCCCGGCCCCGGTGGTCCGTGGGCAGACCGGAGTCGTGTCCGTGCAGTTCCGTTCCCGTGATGTGGGAGATCAGAGCACGGTCCGCCGGGTGCGCCCGGCACTCCCAGACGCCGGAGAGAAACAGGGGGACGACGGTCCGGCCCGCTGCCACGAACACCAGATCCTCCGCGACCACGCGCCAGCCGTGGGCGAAAGCCGCGAGGCCGAGGGTGCTCTTGCCCGCGCCCGAGTCCCCGACGAGGAGCACGGTGAACCCGTCGCGGGTCAGGGCCACCCCGTGCACCAGAGCCGCACCGCCGGTCAGCATCAGCGGGGCGATCAGAGACATCCGGAACAACTTCCGCCGGAAGGGCTCGTTGCTCGCCGAGACCTCCATGAGGGTGCGCGCGCGTTCGTTCCCAGCCGTCCCGGCGCCCACGGCGCCCACGGCGGTCCCGCAGGGTGACGCCAGCAGCAGTCCCGCGGTGGCCGACGCCTCCCTGGCCGGCCAATGGATCCGCCGGGCCGTCCCCCGCTCGGTGTACGAGGCCCACGGGCCACCGGGACGGTGCGGCGGCTCGTCCAGCGGCTTCCGGTAGGCGTCCACAGCGCGGACGCGGAGCCGCACGGCCGGGTCCGGTCCGCGACCGGGCGGCAGCGCCGCTGCGAAGGTGCTCAAGCCCTCCACGGGAGAGACCGAGGCCCAGAAATCCGCCTCGGCGTCCGGGACCGTGGCGAACTCCCAGTCGGCGACGACGCCGTCGGACATCAGCCTTCCCGAGGCCGCTCGGACCGTATCGCCCGTCGCGACCAGGTCACTTGTCACGGTAGGCAGCCTTCCTGGCCATGTCGTGGAGTTCCGCCGACCATTCCGCGTCGAGCACAGCCGCCGCGGCGACAGCGGTGTCGATCCGCTCGGCGATGACCTTCTCCACGCGGTCGCGCACTCCGGTCCTGACGAGGGCCTCGTGCAGTCGGTCCGGGTCGGTGCCCGCGAGGTCGTTGCCGACCAGCTCCCTCACCTCGGACTCGTGGCGCAGGGCGATCGACATGAGCAGGGTCATCTTGTGCTGCTTGAAGTCCAGCCGGGCCGGCTTGCCCGTGGCCTCCGCGCTGCCGAACGCGTCGAGCAGGTCGTCGCGCAGCTGGAACGCCTCGCCGACGGCCAGCCCGTACTCTTCGAACGGGCCCAGCAGGTGCCCGGCACCGGCGAGTTCGGCGCCCATCGCCAGTGGACGGCAGACCGTGTAGCGGCCCGACTTGAACAGCGCGATCCAGCTGGACAGCTCAGGGTCGGGCAGGAATCGGGCGGCGGCCCGGACGTCCAGGAACTGGCCGATCATCAGCTCCGTGCACAGCCCGCCCCAGACGCGGCGCGCGTGGGGCGGACAGTTGGCGAGCAGGCGCTCCGCGTATACGAGGGCGAGGTCGCCCGCGAGGACGGCCACGCTCTCGCCGTAGCGGCGGGGCTCCCCCTGCCAGTCGCGCTCCTGGTGCAGCGCGGAGTGCAGCATGTGCGCGGTCGGCTCGTTGCGGCGTAGCCCCGAGTCGTCCATGACGTCGTCGTGGAGCAGCGCGAAGGTGTGCAGCAGTTCCAGGGCCGCCGCGACGTCGACGATGACCTCGGCATCCCGGTCCCCGCCGCCGGCCAGGTATCCGGAGACGCAGAAGGCGGGGCGGAGCCGCTTGCCGCCGCTGCCCACCATCCGGGCCACACAGTCGATCAGTTCTGTCGAATCCGGGTTCAGCGCTGCCCATTCGCGGCGCTCCTCGGCAAGGAATTCATGAATGCGTCGTTCTACTTGCGCCAATATCGTGCTGAGCGTTTCGCGGGCGCCGGCACCGATGAATTGATGGCTCATCGGAAGGGTTGTGGACATGATTGAGCTCCTACTGCAGGGATGACCTCAACCCGCCCTTTCTCGCACACCCGAGCTTCCCTGGAAAGGGGCAGGTCGGTGTATAGCCGCTGTCCAGCCCGGTGGCGCGGGGGCGAACTAGTCTCCCTCAAGGTGTGCGGGCCCTGTCCGCCGGAAACCACATCATGTCTGTTTTTGCGTGCGGAGGAAATTCCCTTCCCGCGCAACCGTAGGTGAATGGCGAGGAATCATGGATCTGTCTCTGTCTTTTGCCGACGGTGAACAGTTGCTTCCGCTGACGGGCGCACAGGCAGGGGTCTGGTTCGCGCAGGCGGTCGAGCCCGAGAGCCCGATCTTCCGGGCGGCGGAGTATCTCGAGATCCACGGCCCCGTGGACACCGGGCTCTTCGAGCAGGCGCTGCGGCGGACGACCGCCGAGGCGGACGCGCTGCACATCAGGTTCGTCGACACCGAGGATGGCCCCCGCCAGATCGTCGGTGCCGAGCCGGACTGGCGACTGACGGTCATCGACATCTCCGGCGAGGACGACCCCCGGCGCGCGGCCGAGGAGTGGATGGGCCGCGATCTGCGCAGAAGATTCGACCTGACCGCCTCCCCGCTGTTCACCTACGCGCTATTCCAGGTCTCGCAGGACCGCTGGTTCTGGTACCACGCCTACCACCACATCCTGCTGGACGGAGTGGGCGCCGCACTGCTGGTCCGCCGGGTGGCGGACCTCTACTCCGCGCTCGTGGCCGGCACCGAGCCCGAGCCCGGACCGTTCACCTCCGTCCGCACCCTCCTCGCCGAGGACGCCGCCTACCGTGCGTCCGAGGAGTTCACCGCCGACCGCGAGTTCTGGCGCGGGCAGTTCGCCGGCCAGGCGGAGCCGATCGCCCTGTCTGCCCGCCCCCTTGTGCCCTCCGCGGACTTCGTGCGCCGCAGCGCGTACCTGCCGCAGGACGTCCAGGACGAGCTGGTGCGGGCGGCGGAGCGGGCCGGCACCGCACGGTCCCGCATCGTCATCGCCGCCACCCTCGCCTACCTGCACCGCATGACCGGCAGCACCGACGTCGTACTCGGCCTGCCGGTCACCGCGCGGCCGGGTCCGCAGTCGCGCAGGGCCCCGGGCATGGCGGCCAACGTGGTGCCGCTGCGCGTGACCGTCGACGACGCCACCACCGTGGCCGAGCTGCTGGAGCGGACCCGCGTCGCCCTGCGCGGCGTCTCGGCGCACCAGCGCTACCGGGGTGAGGACCTGCGGCGCGACCTGGGCCTGCCCAACGACCACCGACGGTTCTTCGGGCCGCTGATCAATGTCGTGCCATTCGACTACGACCTGCGTTTCGCGGGCAGCCGGGCCGACGCCCACAACATGTCGCTCCGGCTCATCGAGGACCTCGCCATCTCGGTCTACGACCGCGGCAACGGCGGCGGCATCCGGGTGGATTTCGACGCCAACCCCGAGCTGTACGCCTCCGCCGAGCTCGCCGCCCACCAGGACCGCTACCTGGCTTTTATCGGCCGGGTGGCCAGGGCCCTCCAGGACCCCGCCACGCCCGTCGGCCGACTCGGCCTGCTCGACGACGGCGAGCTCGCGGACGTCGTCGCCCGCCCCGTACGGGTGGACGCACCGGCCGACGGCCGGCCCGCGCCCACACTGGCCGACCTCTTCGAGCGGCAGGTCCGCGAGTCGCCCGCCGCCCCCGCGCTCGAGTACGAGGGCACGGTCCTCGACTACGCGGAGCTCAACCGGAGCGCCAACCGGCTCGCCCGCCTCCTCGTCGCGCGCGGCGTGGGCCCGGAGAACCGGGTCGCACTGCTGCTGCCACGCTCGGCCGAGTTCGTCGTCGCGCTCCTGGCCGTGGTCAAGGCGGGTGCCGCGTACGTCCCCGTCGACCCGGCCTACCCCGCCGCACGCATCGAGCACATCCTCCGCGACGCGACCCCCGTGTGTGTCCTGGTCGAAGCCGGTACGGGCGAGGCCGCCCGGGCGGCGGGGCTCACCACGCTCGGGCTCGACGACCCGGCCACCCTGGACGAGCTGTCCGCAGCGGCGGACAACGACCTGACGGACGAGGACCGCACGGCCCCGCTGACCGCGGGCAACACCGCGTACGTCATCTACACCTCCGGATCGACCGGCCGTCCCAAGGGCGTCCTGGTCACCCACGCCGGTATCCCCGGACTGGCCGAGACGTTCATCCGGCGCCTGGGCGTCCTCCCCGGCAGCAGGGTCCTGCAGTTCGCGTCGATGGGCTTCGACGCGATGGTGCCCGAGCTGTGCATGGGCCTGCTCTCCGGCGCGACCTTCGTGATGGCTCGGGGTGAGCGGCTGCTCCCCGGCGATCCGCTGGCCGCGTTCACCCGCGAGGCGGGGATCACCCACGCCATCCTGCCGCCGTCGTCGCTCGCCGTGATGAACCCGGAGGGTGACCTGCCGGCCGGTATGACCATCCTGGTGGCCGGCGAGGCGAGCTCCGCGGAACTGGTGTCGCGCTGGGCACCGGGACGGGTTTTCGTCAACGGTTACGGCCCGACCGAGACCACGGTGTGCGCCACGATGAGCGAGGCGCTCGACGGCACCCGCACGCCCCCCATCGGCGACCCCGTCGCCGACACCCGGGTGTACGTCCTCGACAGCGCCCTGCTGCCCGTGCCGCCCGGTGTCACCGGCGAACTGTACGTGGCCGGCCCCAGCCTCGCCCGGGGCTACCTGGGCCGCTCCGCGCTGACCGGCGAGCGGTTCGTCGCGAATCCCTTCGGCCGCCCCGGGGAGCGCATGTACCGGACCGGCGACCTGGTCCGCCGACTCCCGGACCGCTCCCTGGAGTTCGTCGGCCGTGCCGACGACCAGGTCAAGATCCGCGGCTACCGCGTCGAGCCCGGTGAGGCGGAGGCCGCGCTGCTGCGGCTGCCGGTCGTCGGCCAGGCGGCGGTGACGGTGCGCCGCGACGCCACCGGGGCCCCTGCACTGGCCGGTTACCTCGTCCCCACCGAGCCTGGCACCGAGCTGGACCTCGCCGCCGTACGCGACGCGCTGGCGGACGTCCTGCCCGGCTACCTCGTGCCCGCGACCCTGACCGTCCTGAGCGCGATTCCGGTCACCCCGAACGGCAAGGTCGACCACCGGGCGCTGCCCGACCCAGGCACGGCGGACACCCGTACCCGACGGGAACCGAGCACCCCGCGCGAGCACGCGCTGTGTGCGCTGTTCGCGGACGCGCTCGGCCTGCAGACCATCGGCACCGACGACGACTTCTTCACGCTGGGCGGCCACTCCCTCATGGCCGCCCGGCTGGCCCGGCGCGTCAGCTCCGAGCTCGGCGTCGACTGCGGCGTGGAAGCGATCTTCGCCGCTCCCTCCGTGCGGCAGCTCGCCGGACGACTGGGCGGCCCCGCGGCCGGACGCCCCGCCCTGACCCGGCTGCCGCGGACCGGTGACCTGCAACTGTCCTACGCCCAGCAGCGCCTGTGGTTCCTCGACCAGTTCGAGGGCCCCAGCACCGCCTACAACATCCCGCTCGTCCTCACCCTCGACGGCGAACTCGACCAGCAGGCCCTGGAATCGGCGCTCGGCGACCTCACCGGCCGCCACGAGATCCTGCGCACGGTCTACCGCCAGACCGACGGCGTGGCCGCACAGCATGTCCTGCCCGCCGATGCCGCCCCCCGGCTCGCCGTCCGGCCGGTGACCGAAGACACCCTCGCCGACGAGCTGTCCGCCGCCGTCGCCCACCGCTTCGACCTCGCCGCCGAAGCCCCGCTGCGCGCCACCCTGTTCGCCCTGGCCCCCGAGCGGCACGTACTCCTGCTCCTGCTGCACCACATCGCGGCCGACGCCGGCTCGCTCGGCCCGCTGCTGCGCGACCTCATGGACGCCTACCGGGCCCGCCGCGCCGGGACGGCGCCGCGACAGGAACCGCTCGCCGTGCAGTACGCCGACTACGCCGCCTGGCAGCGCCTGGCCCTCGGCGAGGAAAACGATTCGGACAGCCCGGCCGCCCGCCAGATCGCCTTCTGGACACAGCGGCTGGAGGGCCTGCCCGACCACCTGGAACTGCCTGCCGACCGCAGCGGGACGGCCGCCTCGGCACCCGCCGCGGACCTCATCACCCTGGACCTCGACGCGCGGACCCACCGCCGGCTCGGCGAGCTGGCCCGCGCGACCGGCACCAGCACCTTCATGGTCGTCCAGGCCGTCGTGGCGGCACTGCTGACCCGGCTGGGCGCCGGCACCGACATCGCCGTCGGCGCCCCCGTGACCGGCCGCTCCGCCGACGCCCTGGACGACCTCGTCGGCTTCTTCACCAACACCCTCGTCCTGCGCACCGACACCTCGGGCGACCCCACGTTCCAGGAGCTGCTCGCCCGGATCCGGCAGAGCAATCTCGGCGCCTACGAACACCAGGAGCTGCCCTTCGAGCGGCTGGTCGAGGTGCTCAACCCGATCCGCTCGACGTCCAGGCACCCGCTGTTCCAGGTCATGATCGCGATGGACACCTCGCAGCGCGCCCTGCCCGTCGTCGACGGCCTCGCCCTCGGCCTGCTCGACGTGCCGACCGGCACGGCCAAGTTCGACCTGTCGTTCAACGTGCGTGAGAAGCGCACCCCGGCCGGCACCGAGGACGGCATCCTCGTCGCGCTGGAGTTCCGCACCGACCTGTTCGAGCGGACGAGCGCGGAAGCGTTCCTGGCCCGCTTCGCCCGGCTCGCCGAAGCCGCCGCGACGGCTCCTGGAACCCGTATCGGCAGTGCCCCGCTGCTCTCCGCCGACGAGGCCCACCGGCTGCTGGTGGAGTGGAACGACACCACCGCGCCCGAGTCCATGACAGACGTCGTGGCCCGCGTCCGCGAGGTCGCCGCCCAGCGCCCCGACGCCGTGGCCGTCACCGACGACGACGGAGACGTCACCTACCGGACCCTCCTGGCCCGCGTCGATCGGCTGGCCGCGCGACTGCGTGCCCGGGGCGCGGGGCCGGACGCGGTGGTCGCCGTTCTCGCCGACCGCGGCAGCACGGCCATCACGGCCTTCCTCGGCATCCAGGCCGCAGGCGCCGCCTACCTCCCGCTCGACACCAGGGCCCCCGTGGAGCGGTCGGCGTCCGTACTCGCCGACGCGCACGCCGGATGGCTGCTGTCCGCTCCCGGACACGCGGAAGCGGCGGACCGCATCGTCGCCGCCGCCGGCGTGCCGGCCGAGGCGATGCCCGTGGACGGCCCCCCCGACGGCGCCGCGCACGACGCGTCCCACACCCCCGACGAGGCCCAGCTCGCCTACGTCATCTTCACCTCCGGCTCCACCGGCCGGCCCAAGGGCGCGATGGTGCACCACCGAGGCATGAACAACCACCTGCTCGCCAAGGTGGACGACCTCACCTTGACCACCGCCGACACGGTCATCCAGAACGCCCCCCTGACCTTCGACGTCTCGGTCTGGCAGATGATCGCCCCGCTGCTCACCGGCGGCCGCGTACTCGCCGTGGGA
Source organism: Streptomyces sp. T028 (assembly GCF_048159505.1). Classification (NCBI taxonomy): domain Bacteria; kingdom Bacillati; phylum Actinomycetota; class Actinomycetes; order Kitasatosporales; family Streptomycetaceae; genus Streptomyces; species Streptomyces sp. T028. The sequence continues at coordinate 10,465 of NZ_JBLRVZ010000016.1, read as the reverse complement.
CAGCTCCTTGCCGCAGACCCGCCGGGCCTGTTCCGCGTGGTCGCGCACGACGGGGTCACCGTCCTGGAGGTCGTGCCGTCCCTGCTGCGAGCGGCGCTCGACATCTGGGGCGAGGGCGCCGACGTCCCGGAGCTGCCCGCCCTGCGGTGGCTGGTCGTCACCGGCGAGGAACTGCCGACCGAGCTGTGCCGGCGATGGTTCGCGCGCTTCCCCGGCATTCCGATCATGAACGCGTACGGCCCCACCGAGTGCTCCGACGACGTCACCCACGCCGTCATCACGCCGGACACCCTGGACGAGAGCCGGATCACCGCCCCGATCGGCCGGGCCGTCCGCAACACCAGGCTCTACGTCCTCAGCGACGAACTCCAGGCGGTCCCGGTCGGCACCCCCGGAGACCTGTACGTGGCGGGCGCCGGAGTCGGTCGCGGCTATCTCGGCGACCCCGGCCGGACGGTGGCCGCCTTCGTCCCCGACCCGTTCGCCGCCGACGGCACCCTCATGTACCGCACCGGAGACCGGGTCCGCCACCGCCCGGACGGCCGACTGGAGTTCATCGGCCGCCGCGACGCGCAGGTGAAGATCCGCGGCCAGCGCATCGAGCTGGGCGAGGTCGAGGCCCAGCTGCGCGCCCAGCACGGCGTGACCGACGCCGTGGCCGCCGTGGTCCCCGGTCCCGGCGGACACCACCAGCTCGTTGGGTACGTGGCGGGCACGCAGGACGTCCGCGGCGTCCGTGAGGCGCTGGCCGCGGCCCTGCCCGAACACCTGGTTCCGGCCGTGCTCGTGCCGCTGCCCGCGATGCCGCTCACCCCGAACGGCAAGACCGACCGCAAGGCCCTGCCCGTCCCGGACTTCGCCACGGTCGTGCGCCGCGAGCCCCGTACCCCGGAGGAGGAGATCCTCTGCGGGATCTTCGCGGAGACGCTCGGACTCGAGCGCGTCGGTGTCGACGACGACTTCTTCTCCCTGGGCGGCCACTCCCTGCTGGCCACCCGACTCGTGGCCAGGATCCGCGCCGCCCTCGCCGTGGACCTGGAAGTGGCCGCGCTGTTCGAGGCGCCCACCGTCGCGGGCCTGTCCGCCCGGCTCCCGGCCGCCGGCCCGGCCCGCAGCCGACCGGTGCGCCGCGACCGGCCCGACGTGCTGCCGCTGTCGTACGCCCAGCGCGGCCTGTGGTTCCTCAACCGGATGGACCCGGCCGGCGGCACGTACAACATCCCCCTGGTGCTGCGGCTGTCCGGCGGCCTCGACGTCCCCGCCCTGGAGCAGGCCCTGCTCCGGGTGACCGAACGGCACGAGAGCCTGCGCACCGTCTTCCCCGAAGTCGACGGCGCGCCCCGGCAGGTCGTCCTGGACCCCTCACAGGCACGTCCGCGACTGGACGTGGTGAACGCCGCCGGGCGGGACGCGGACGTCCTGATCGCCGAGGCCGTCGGCCGCGGCTTCGACCTTGCCCGGGAGGCGCCGCTGCGTGCCCGGCTGCTGGTGCTCGGCCCGCAGACGCACATCCTCGTCGTCGTCGTGCACCACATCGCGAGCGACGGCTGGTCGACGGTGCCGCTGGCCCGCGACCTGAGCCAGGCGTACACGGCGGCCCTCGACGGACAGGCCCCCGCATGGGCGCCGCTGCCGGTGCAGTACGCCGACCACGCCCTGTGGCAGCGCGAGGCCCTCGGCGAGGAGACCGACCCGGACAGCGTGATCTCCGGTCAGATCGCCTACTGGAAGCAGACGCTGGCCGGACTCCCCGAGGAGCTCGCGCTGCCCACGGACCGGCCGCGGCCCGCGCTGCCCAGCGGCCGGGGCGGACTCGTACCGTTCGGTCTCGGGCCCCGGACGCACCGCTCGCTGCTGCGACTGGCTCGTGCCCACGGCGCCACCACCTTCATGGTGCTGCACGCCGCGCTCGCGGCACTGCTGACGCGGCTCGGCGCCGGCACCGACATCCCCGTCGGCGGCTCCGTGGTCGGCCGCACCGACGAATCCCTCGACGACCTGGTCGGGTTCTTCGTCAACTCCCTCGTCCTGCGCACCGACACCGGCGGCGACCCGACCTTCGGCGAGCTCGTGGCACGAACCCGCGCCGCGGACATCGCCGCCTTCGCCCACCAGGACCTGCCCTTCGAACGGCTGGTGGAGGCGGTCAACCCGCGCCGCTCGCTCAACCGCCATCCGCTGTTCCAGATCAAGCTGGTCCTGCAGAACCTGGACCGCCCGCAGGCGGACTTCCCCCGACTGCGTACCGAGGTCGCCCGGATCGACCCCGACATGGCCAAGTTCGACCTGCTGTTCAGCGTTGCCGAGCGGTACGACGAGCACGGCGAGCCGCAGGGCATCGAGGCGGCGGCCGGCTACTCGGCCGACCTGTTCGACCGCTCCACGGTCGAGGCGCTCGCCGGCCGGTTCGTCCGGCTGCTCGAATCCGCGCTGGCCCACCCCGACCTGCCCATCGGCCGCCTCGCCGTCATGGACGGCACCGAACACCACGAGCTGCTGGTCACCCGCAACGACACCGAGCACGACACGCCGGACGCCACCCTCACCCAGCTCTTCGAAGCGCAGGCCGCCCGCACCCCGGACGCGCCCGCCGTCGTCTGCGGCCCGGTGGAGCTCGACTACGCCGCACTCAACGGCCGCGCCAACCGCCTCGCCCACCTGCTGCTGGAGCGCGGGGCGGACAACGCCACGCTGGTCGCCCTCGCGCTGCCCAGGTCCGCCACGGCCGTCGAGGCGATGCTCGCCGTCGGCAAGGCCGGTGCGGCCTATCTCCCCCTGGACCCGGATCACCCGGGCGACCGCGTCGCACAGCTGCTGTCCGACGCCCGCCCCGATCTGCTGCTGACCACGGCGCAGACCCTGCGCAACGCCCCGCACCTGGCCGAAGGACCGGCCCCGCTGCTGGTCCTCGACGCCCCCGAGGTGACCGCCGCGCTCGCCCGCTGCCGTGACACCGGCCCCCGCGACACCGACCGCACCGCGCCCGTCGGCCCCGGCGATGCCGCCTACGTCGTCTACACCTCCGGATCCACCGGCACCCCCAAGGGCGTCGTCGTCGACCACCGGGCCCTGGTGGACTACGTGGTGCGCTGCGCCGCAGAGTATCCGGGCCTGAGCGGGCGCACCCTGCTGCACTCGCCGCTCTCGTTCGACCTCGGTCTGACCACGCTGTACGGCACGCTGCTCGCGGGCGGCTGTCTGCATGTCGCCGACCTGGACGAGCACCTCGACGTCCCCGGTGGCCTGACCTTCCTCAAGGTCACCCCCAGTCACCTGCCCATCCTCGACACCCTGCCCGACGACTGCTCACCGGCCGTCGAGCTGATGACCGGCGGCGAGGCCCTGCACGCCGAGCAGCTCGCTGCCTGGCGCACCCGGCACCCGCAGGTCACCGTGGTGAACCACTACGGCCCCACCGAGACCACCATCGGTGTTCTCGACCACCGGGTCCCGGCCGGCACGCCACTGCCCGCCGGACCGGTCCCGCTCGGCCGCCCCATGTGGAACACCCGCGCCTACGTCCTGGACGAGGCCCTGCGGCCGGTGCCCGACGGGGTCGTCGGCGAGCTCTACATCGCCGGCACCGGCCTCGCCCGCGGCTACCTCGGCCGACCCGCCGGCACTGCCGAGCGGTTCGTCGCCGACCCGTTCGGGGCGCCCGGAGCCCGCATGTACCGCACGGGCGACCGCGTCCGCTGGAACTCCGCCGGAGTCCTGGAGTACGTGGGCCGCATCGACCAGCAGGTCAAGGTGCGCGGCTTCCGGATCGAGCTCGGCGAGGTGGAGGCCGCTCTCCTGGCCGCCCCCGGCGTACGGCAGGCGCTGGCGCTGGTCCGCGAGGACCGGCGCGACGACAAGCGGCTCACGGCCTACGTCGTCCCCGCTCCCGGCGAGCAGATCGAACCCGGACGGGTCCGCGCCCACGTCGCCAGGACGCTGCCGGAGTACCTGACGCCCACCGCCGTGGTCGTCCTCGACGAACTCCCGCTCACGGCCAACGGCAAGGTCGACCGGGCCGCCCTGCCGGCTCCGGAGACCGTCCCCGGCGCCGCGCCGCCCCGCGCCGCCCGCACCCCGGAGGAGGAGATCCTCCGCGGCCTCTTCGCCGACGTGCTCGGCGTGGAACGCGTCGGCGTCGACGACGACTTCTTCGCCCTGGGCGGACACTCGCTGCTCGCCATGCGCCTGCTCAGCCGCATTGCCGGCGCACTCGGCGTCCGGGTGGGCGTCAAGGCGTTCTTCGACGCCCCGACGGTCGCCGGCGTCGCCGCCCGGCTCGCCACCCCGGACGACAGCCGGCCCGGGCTGGTCCCGGCCGACCGCGGTGCGCACGTTCCGCTGTCCCACGCCCAGACCCGGCTGTGGTTCCTCAACCGGCTCGAAGGGCCCAACGCCACCTACAACATCCCGCTCGTCCTGCGCCTGACCGGCGACCTCGACCGGGCCGCGCTGCGTCTCGCGCTGCGCGACGTCACCCACCGCCACGAGAGCCTGCGCACGGTCTTCCCCGAGACCGGGGGAGTGGCCGGCCAGCTCGTCCTCGGCCCGGTGGAGGGGGCCCCGGCGCTGGAGGAGACCGAGGTGGCCCAAGGCGAGCTGGAGGCGGCCGTCACCGAGACCGTCATGCGCGGCTTCGACCTGACCGTCCAGACCCCGCTGCGGGCACGGCTGCTGACCCCGGCCGGCGACGCGGACCCGGATGACGCCGTCCTGGTCCTGGTGATGCATCACATCGCCGCGGACGGCTGGTCGCTCGCTCCGCTGCTGAGGGACCTGTCCCGGGCGTACGCGGCACGCCGCGGCGGTACGGCGCCGGACTGGCGGCCGCTGCCCGTGCAGTACGCCGACTACACCCTGTGGCAGCGCGAGGTCATGGGCGACGAGCAGGACCCGGACAGCCGGCTGGCCGAGCAGCTCGACCACTGGAAAGCCGCCCTCGACGGCCTCCCGGAGGAGCTGGACCTGCCCACCGACCGTCCGCGGCCGGAGGTCGCCACGTACCGCGGCGACCATGTGCCGCTGGAGCTCGGCGCCGAGGCGCACGCCGACCTCGCGGCACTGGCCAGGGCCAACGGCGTCAGTGTCTTCATGGTGCTGCAGGCCGCCCTGGCCGCCCTGCTGACCCGGCTCGGCGCCGGCACCGACGTCCCGATCGGCACCCCGATCGCGGGCCGCACAGACGACGCCCTGGACGACCTGGTCGGGTTCTTCGTCAACACCCTGGTGCTGCGCACCGACACATCCGGCGACCCCACGTTCCGGGAACTGCTGGCCCGGGTGCGGGAGACGGACCTGGCCGCCTACACCCACCAGGACCTGCCCTTCGAGCGACTGGTGGAGGAGATCAACCCGGTGCGGTCGCTCGCCCGGCACCCGCTCTTCCAGATCATGCTGATCCTGCACAACACCGACCGCCCCGAGATCGACCTGCCCGGACTACGGGTGGCGGTCGAGGGCGCGGACACCCCCGTCGCCAAGTTCGACCTCTCCGTCAGCCTGTGGGAGCGCCACACCGGGACCGGCACGGCAGACGGCATCCTCGGCCGTATCGAGTACTCCCTCGACCTGTTCGACCGGTCCACCGCCGAGGCTGCCGCGGCCCGCCTCGAACGCCTGCTGACAGCCGCCGCGACCGACCCGGACGTGCCGATCAGCCGCCTCCAGGTCCTCTCCGACGAGGAGCTCCACGAGCTCCTCGTGGTCCGCAACGACACGGCCGCCGCCCGGCCGGACGCCTCGCTGCCCGAGTTGTTCCGGCAGCAGGCGGCGCGTACCCCACGGGCCGTCGCCCTGGTGCGCGGCGAGTCGGAGCTCACCTACGCCCAGCTCGACGACCGCTCCGACCGGCTGGCGCTGGCCCTGCTCTCCCGGGGCGTCCGCCCCGAGGACCGGGTGGCCCTGCTGCTCGGCGACCGGGCCGACCACGTGGTGGCGACCCTCGCCGTCAGCAAGGCCGGCGGTGTCTACGTACCGCTGGACGCCCGCAGCCCCGAGGCCCGGACCCGGCAGATCCTGGAAGGCACTGCCACGGTCCTCGTCCTGGCGGACGGCACGACCGCCGCACACGTGCCGGAGGGAACGGCCGCCGTCCTCCTCGTCGACGGCGAACTGCCCCTGACCGGTGAAGCCGTTGATCACTCCTGGACGGTGCCGCACCCGGACCAGCTGGCGTACATCATGTACACCTCCGGGTCCACCGGCGAGCCCAAGGGCGTCGCGGTCTCCCACCGCAACGTCGCCGGCCTGGTCCGCGACGGCTACTGGGGCCACGGAACGGACGACCGGGTGCTGATGCACTCGCCGCCCTCGTTCGACGCCTCGACGTACGAGCTGTGGGGGCCGCTGCTGAGCGGGGCGCGGATCGTCGCCTCGAACGGCGACGCCACCGACATCGCCTCCCTGGCCGTCACCATGACCCGGCACCGGGTCACCGTCGGCCTGTTCAGCGAGGGCGTGTTCCGGCTGCTCGCCGAGAACCACGCGGAATGCTTCCGCGACCTCCGCGACATCTACGTCGGCGGTGACACGGCCTCGGCGGCCGCGGTCCGCAGGGTCCTGGAGCAGGCGTTCGCCGCCCGGCTGACCAACAGCTACGGCCCGACCGAGACGACGCTGTGCGTGGTCCACCACGCCATGGGCGCCGAGGACATCGCCCGCCACTCCTTCCCGATCGGCCGTCCGCTCGACAACACCCGCGTCTACGTCCTCGACGAGCGCATGCGACCGGTCCCGCCCGGAGTCACCGGTGAGCTGTACATCGCCGGCGAGGGCCTGGCCCGCGGCTACCTCGGCAGGCCCGCCCTGACCGCGGAACGCTTCGTCGCCGACCCCTTCGGTCCCGCCTCCTCCCGGATGTACCGCACCGGTGACCGGGTCCGGTGGCGCGCGGACGGCACCCTCGAATTCGCCGGCCGCGCCGACACCCAGGTGAAGGTCCGCGGTTTCCGGATCGAGCTCGGCGAGGTCGAGTCGGCGGTGGCGTCCCACCCGGGCACCGCCCAGACCGTCGTCGTCGTGCACGAGGACAGGCCGGGGGACAGGCGCCTGGTCGCCTACGTCGTACCCGCACCCGGCGCCGTGGCGCACTTCGAGGTGCTGCGTGCCCACGTCGCCGAGCGGCTGCCGGACTACATGGTCCCCACCGCCTTCGTACCGCTGGACGCCCTGCCGCTCACCCGGACCGGGAAGCTGGACCGCGGGGCGCTGCCCGCGCCCGACTACACGGGCGGCGGCGGCCGTGCGCCGCGCAACGAGCGGGAGCAACTGCTCTGCGCGCTCTTCGGTGACCTGCTCGGCGTACCCGACGTGGCGACCGACGACAACTTCTTCGCCATGGGCGGCGACAGCATCGTCTCCATCCAGCTGGTCAGCCGGGCCCGTCAGGCGGGTCTGGTGCTGACGCCGCGGGACGTCTTCCAGCACCAGACCGTCGAGGCCCTCGCCCTCGTGGCGGCCACCGCGGATGTGGAGACCGACCCGGCGCCCGACGACGGCACCGGCACGGTCCCGTTCACCCCGATCATGGAGTGGCTGCGCGGACTGGGCTGCCCGATCGAGGGCTTCAACCAGTCCGTGCTCCTGCGCACCCCGCTCGGCCTGGGCAAGCAGTCCCTGCTCACCGCCGTGCAGGCGGTCCTGGACGGCCACGACCTGCTGCGTGCCCGCCTCGACCGGACCGACCCCGACGCCTGGCACCTGGACGTCCCGCAGGCCGGCAAGACCGCTGCCGCGGACGCCGTCCGCCGGGTCGATGTCTCCGGCGTCCCGGACGGTGCCCTCACCGAACTCCTCACCGCGGAGGCCGAGACGGCCCGCCGGGAGCTCGATCCCGACAACGGAGTCATGGTCCGCGTCGTGTGGTTCGATGCGGGTGCCGACCGCCCGGGCCGGCTCCTGCTCCTCCTGCACCACCTCGTCGTCGACGGAGTGTCCTGGAGGATCGTCGTACCCGACCTGATGCGCTGCTGGGCCGACGCCGAGGCGGGCCGCCCGCTCGCCCTCGAACCGGTCCGCACCTCCTTCCGGACCTGGGCGGAGCAGCTGGCCGCCCGCGCGCTCACCGGCGCCGTCGAGGCCGAACTCCCCCTGTGGGAGCGGATGACGGCGGAGGCCGACCCGCAGCTCGGCACCCGTCCCCTCGACCCCGCCGTGGACACCCGGGCCACCGTCCGGCACCACACGGCCACCCTCCCGGCGGACCGCACGGACGACCTGCTGACGACTGTGCCGGCCGCCACGGGGGCCGGCCCCGACGAGGTCCTGCTCACCGGGTTCGCGCTTGCCCTCGCAGAGTGGCGGCGCACCCGCAGGCGCGGCGCGGCCGGCGGCGGCCAGGTCCTGCTGAACCTGGAGGGCCACGGCCGCGGCGACGGCGGCGACGCCGAACTGTCCCGCACCGTGGGCTGGTTCACCGCCATGCACCCGCTGCGCCTCGACCCGGGCGTCAAGTGGCACGAGATCCGGGACGGCGCACCGGCCGCCGGCACCGCGCTGCGCCGCGTCCAGGAACAGATCCGCGCGGTGCCCGGCAAGGGCGTCGGGTACGGACTGCTGCGTCACCTCAACCCCAGCACGTCCGGCATCCTCGCCACCGGCGCCGAACCGCAGATCGCCTTCAACTACCTGGGCCGCGTCCGCACCGACAACGCCGGCCCCGCCGACTGGGGCGCGGCACCCGAGGACGTCCGCATTGCACCGGCCGACCCCGAGCTGCCGTTCGCCCACTGCCTGGAAATCAACGCGGTCACTCACGACCGGCTCGCCGGCCCCGAGCTGCGGGTGACCTGGACCTGGCCCGCGGACCTCTTCGACGAGCCGGACATCCGCGCACTGACCGGCCTGTGGTTCGACGCCCTCGACGCCCTCGCGCGGTACAGCACCGCGCACTCCGCCGCCCCGGGCGGCACCGACAGCCTGATGACATCCGACGTCTCCCTGGTGGACCTCCACCAGCACGAGATCGACGAGCTCGAAGCCGACCTGGAGGAACTGACGTGACGCACAACGGGCGACCGGAGCGGAAGCCGTCCGGACTCGAGGGCGTCCTGCCCCTCTCCCCCCTGCAGGAAGGCCTGCTCTTCCACTCCCTTCTCGACGACGGGGAAGGCCCCGACGTCTACGCCGTCCAACTGGCCGTCGACCTCGAAGGACCGCTCGACACGGGACGGCTCAGGGAGGGCATGGCCACCCTGCTGCGGCGGCACGCCAACCTCCGGGCCGGCTTCCGGTCCGTCCGGTCCGGGAAGCCGGTGCAGTTCATCCTCCGCGAGGCCGCACTGCCCTGGCGCGAGGCCGACCTGACGTCCCTCGCCCCCGCCGACCGCGAGGCCGAGCTGCTCCGGCTCGCCGACCAGGACCGCGCCGAACGCTTCGACCTGGCACGACCGCCCCTGATCCGCTGCCTGCTGATCCGCCGCGAGGCGGACCTGCACCGGCTGGTCGTCACCAACCACCACATCCTGCTCGACGGCTGGTCCATGCCGGTCCTGCTGCGCGAACTGTTCACCGTCTACGAGCACGGTGAAAGCGCGCTGCCCCCGGTGACCCCGTACAAGAACTACCTCCAGTGGCTGGCCGCCCAGGATCGCGGCGCCTCGGGGAACGCCTGGCGCAGCGCTCTCTCCGGCGTCGAGGAGGCCACCCGCCTCGCCCCGGCCGACACCCGTCGCGACGCCCTGATGCCGGAGCGGGTCGAGCGGCTGCTGCCGGCCGAGCTCGGGGACGGCCTCGCCGAACTGGCCGCGGCCGGATCGGTGACCCTCAACTCGGTGACCCAGCTGGCCTGGGCGATCGTCCTCAGCCGGCTGACCGGACGCGACGACGTCGTCTTCGGGACGACCGTGGCCGGCCGCCCCGCCGAGGTGCCGGGGATCGAGTCCATGGTCGGCCTGTTCATCAACACGGTGCCCGTGCGGGTCGGCCTCGATCCGGACGAGCCCTGGTCCAAGGCGCTCGTCCGGGTGCAGAACGAGCAGTCCGACCTGGGCCCCCACCAGCACATCGGGCTCGCCGAGATCCAGGCGACCGTCGGCATCGGCGAGCTGTTCGACACGACCGTGCTCGTGGAGAACTACCCGGTCGACCCGGCCGCCGCCGCCCGGTCGGAGTCCGGACTGCGCCTCGTCGGCGCCAAGGGACGCGACGCCACGCACTACCCGCTGACCCTGGTCGTCTCCCGGACGGCAGCCGGCGTGCACGTGCGCGTCGACTACCGCCCCGACCTCTTCGACCGCGCGGCTGCGGAACTCGTACTCGGACGTCTGGAGCGTGTCCTGCGTGCGGCGGTCATGGATCCGGACCAGCCGGTGGGTGCGATCGATGTGCTGGAAGGCGCTGAGCGTGATCGGTTGTTGGGTGAGTGGAATGCGACGGCTGGTGGGGTGCCGGTGGGTGTGTTGCCGGTGTGGTTCGGGGAGCGGGTGGGTGTTTCTCCGGGTGCGGTGGCTGTGGTGTGCGGTGGTGTGTC